>JAKAUD010000110.1:0-6205 GCA_021827885.1 Thermoplasmata archaeon
CAAGGAGTTGGAACTGTCCTGAGCATTATAGACCTTCATCAAATCGTACCACAAATCATTCCAGTCCTTCTCCCCCCAAGCATATAGCCTTTGCCAAATGGGAACTCTGTATTGCATTTTTAAACCTGACATTATATCTTTAAAAAATACCGCGTCTTTCATACTATTCAACTAATTTATATTTAACAGATATTTAAAAATTTCAGAAAATGACGCTGGTAATTCAAACTACTGCAGCTATTGTACAAAAATAGTCCTGGTTCACCAGCTTCGTAGCCAAGCAGATAATTCTTCAACTTCGAATAACCTTAATACTCCTACGTAATCCTTGCCTGCCTCGCCCTCACTTGGCCCCCTCCTATAACCAAGGAGGGGCGGGGCTTAATAGGCCCCGACGAGAACAATACAGTATCAGTCTGAATTTTTCAAGTCCCAAACAAGACGCGATGAGCCGTCTGTAAGGCAGTCATAAAAAATTATATATATAACGCTTCAATTTATTTCTAAGGAAAAGGTGAAGAATATGGTTGGTGGAGAGACGAGCGGTTAACGACTTGTGGAGACCAGAAATTTATTGTTTTTCTTTCAAACTCCAAACTACCATGTAGCCATTCTTTGGGAGAAATGGTTTGTAGATTTCCCATGAAAGGCTTGATAATTGACGCATGTAAGTTATAGGAAGACCTTTTGTAGTAGCAGGCAGGAATGGAACAACTTCACTAGTGAACGAATATTTTTCACCATCAAGGCCAGAAAAATCATACGAAAGGTTAACTATTGCCCCCAGAGCTGGCCTGTTGAATGATTTGAAGAAACTGTCGTCCTTTCTGAGGGACATGCTCTCAGAGATTCGAATGGAGAATTTTTCGTGCGGTTTTATCTTCATTTTTTCGTACTTAAAGACTAAATAAGTCAGTGCACCAATGGTTTCCCGTTTGAAAGGAACATCAATTATTTCTTTTGTAGAGGGATCTATCATTACGAATTTATCATCGCTTTCCCTCTTGAAAGTTATAACTGTAGAATCGCTTTCGAAGGTGACTTCTATTATTGATAGGTGCTCAGCGTGGAAATCAGAGTTTAGGGAAATTTGTATCGAATACGGCTGTTCGTGCATCGTTCTGTTTTTCAATTCTTGATGTGTTTCTATTGTAAGCTGAACATAAGTCTCAGATGGGTTCGTTTTGATAATAGGTTTTAGGGTTAGTGTTGTCACATCCCTGTTGATGAGTATCGGTACCTGAAATATGTACTCCCTGATTGCAGCCCATACTTCTTCCCCACCCTCGAGGACTTCCGCTCCGATCTTGTCAAAACTAGCAGAGACCAGTTTTTCTATTTTACCGTCTGCAAGTTTTGTGAATTCTCCCGTCTGATGCTTGTGTTGCCTCACTTCCAATCTCTGGATAGTAAGGGACAAGATGCTCGCTATGACTAGGGCGACTCCGAATTCGCTTGAGATCACCGACACAAGATTGACTGAGGAAGTGAAGACTGATATTGCAATCAAAACAACTCCGCCAAGTATCAAACCTACAAAAAACCAGTGATTTTCATACCATGGAATACCGTTAATAGGAGAGTTATCGGCTTCCGTCACAATCATGTATACTCTTACCTGCTATTCTCCTTTTTGATGTCAAATAGTATGTTTCTGGAGACCTCACTACTGTCTTGCCTCCCCAAACTAGTAAAGGGGCCATGGAAAACCCGACTATCAGGAGTGCTTTACCGCTTGCATTCCTCACCTCCATGAGTTCTGCGTATTGGTACACTACCTTCTCGACATGGAGGGGGGCGCCGGTGTGAAGGGAGCTCGCTTTCTCCAAAATGCTATGAACTATTCTGTTCATCTCCTCACGGCTCTCGGATTTGAACCTCTCCTCCACTCTGGCAATCTCAATACTTTCCATGAGATTTCTTTGAGTGCTTGACTTATTCGAAGATGCTTGCCCGGTCTTCATTCCTTTCATTCATCATCTTGAACTCTCACTTTGGCATTATAATGTGCGTGACCTTGCGATCTCAAACTTCCCATTCTCCTAGTTCTATGGCATGACCATCTTTTCATCTATCAGCACTCTTCTGAGAAGGCATACGTTGACTTTCAGTATTGGCATGAAGAATTCGTCGTACCACATTGTTAAAGGGGGTTCTTCTACTATGTTATGATGGACAAAATTGTTAAGACGAGCGTACAAATTAGAATATAACAGATCTCCAAAGAATTCGCGTCTCTTGCTTTCTTCTCCATAGAATATTTTTGAGATGCATTCATCGAGATATTTTCGTCTTTCAGTGCTTAGTTGGTACTTCGCAAGCTTAAGCATGCATCCGGTATCGGGTCTTGAAGTCAGGGCAAAAGAAGTTGCTGGTGCATCGCAATAGTGACATATGGGTACATTCTGACCTTCTAAATCATCCCCTTCAGATGACGTCGTAAATATGAGAAAGTCCACATCCTCGTTTCTTGAATTACATGATGCTTTATCATATATTCCGAATCTCTTTTTCAAATCTGCTACCATATCTTCCTCGTCTTTGGAGCAACTGGCCAAGGCAAGTCTTTCGTCCCGTTTAAATAACTCTATGAAGTTGTCTGGAAAGAGCATTTCCCTTATCAACTCGGTCAGCTTATTATTGGCCTCTTTTCTGAACAGTTCCACTATTGCTTTTGAGATTCCCTTTGCAATACTTGTCTTTATCCGGGAAAGTTCAGTTGGTGTAAACTCAATCTCTTCTACCGAATGCGTAAAGGTTCTGAGAATAGAGTTTAACGTAGAGTTCGAAATAGTTTCAATATCACTCTTTATAGATCTCTCTTCAGGCATAGCCTCTTCTCTGCCAAGGTATACTTTTTCGACTATTATTTGGGTTAATTCATCATAAGAAAGTGCCTTAAGATCTCCCCAAAGTCCAGACTTAAGAAATGCCTCCCCAAATGGATTTATCCCCTTCCCTTCCCGCTTGCTTTCAACAGTCCAGCTTGTAGTTAGGAACAGTCCAGTAATGGATAAGTCGAGTGCGGCTCTCAGATTCTTCAAAGCGTAACTTGTATATCCGTCGCATGTAAGTTTTACGGAAATAGCGAGTTCCCCAAGTATGTCAGCGAATAAGAGTTTCATCATCTCTTCAACCTTACTGCTCACCTTGTTCATTTCCAAGAATAAAACGTAGGCTCCATATTCCCGCACAAAGGATGCAAAACTCCTTATTGCTTTAGCCATTATAGAACCCTTCTTTTGAAGGATTGTAGGTCGAATTCCAAACAATTTGACAAATGCTTTAGACGAAAAATCCTGCTTCATCCACTTTTTCATATCTTCAATATCCTTGTTTTGCACAATCATAAATGTCTTTACTCACTATTCTCTTTTTTGACATCCTGAGACGTTCCTCAAACAAATTTCTGATTCTTTTATACCTTTTGGACTCACTCCTATCACACGCTTCAATCGAAGTGCTAGCATGCTCGAATAAGAGAGAATGACAGAATAGAGAAAGGCCCTCGGGAGAGTAAAGAACAAAATGCAAAATAGGTATAATAGTCAGCCTCCTATGCTGAGTAACTGGGAGTCTGCAAACTAGAAAATATCATCAATTGGAAAGTAGATTAATAGGCAAGCCAACAAATGGAGAGATCAATTTTTCAATCGTCTATTCCCATATATTCAAAGTATCTGATCTTGAAATTTTCAATCCAGTCGTGAACATCAGCAGTATTTGTCATCATACTTTTGAACCATGGAAAGGAAGCTTCCAAAATAACCTCGACGTTGGATGATAGAAATATCTTGTTATATTCGTGCTTGGAGATATCTTTGAAATCCACATGCCTTGAAACATATTCCTCATAATTCTTGTTCAATCCGGTCTGAATTGTGGGTATTTGAAATCTCAAACTCAGTCTGTAATCCATATTGTAAAGCAATATTTTGAGATAGAAATCAGAAGAATGGTCCACTTTTACACGTGTTCCCTTAGGTACAACAAATGTTTTTCCCGTAGATTCACTCAGTATTGTTTCTGCTCTCTTGAAGATGCTGCTGAAGGATTCTAGTTCACTCGCAACTGTTGCTGCAGTAAGTAGACTCTTTGGAGCATCCTGTTTATAACTATGAATCTTCATTCCATCGTACTTTCTTGTTTCGAGGGGCGACCACCAAACAGGGTACGACCAAATGATAAATTTGATGAAGGCTAGACCGCATATCTCAAAGATTCTTTTTCTACAGCTATTAATATCAATAGCCTTGTTTCCTTCCTCTTCAATTCTCTTTGTAAATATTGAAGAATCTACTAAGAAATTAGATGGATTTATGCCCTGAATGCTAATACCGCTGTCCGTTATCAGAACTAATCCAATGAGACCTGAGTCTTCGATAATTTCTCTTGGAAAGATCAGTTTACCGATTTCCAGCAAGGAAATGCCCATTATAATTAGAGCAACGACAATAGTAGCGATAACCTGATAATTGAAGACCCCTCCCACCAAAGACGCGGTCAGGAACCCAGCAGCTACCCCGCCGATTACTGAGAATACGTAAACTCCAAAGGACCGTCTTCTGCTAAGATAATCTTCAGTGTGTTTTGCCTTTATTATTGCCATTTATCCTTCCATGTTAACATTACTTCAATGAATATCTGAGTACCCCCTTCACGATAATCAGTAGCTCAATTACTCCGTTCAAAGGGACGTGCATTAAGGGCGGAACCGAATTCGATAATATTACAGACAATCCAAGGGAGAGGAAAGAAGCCTGCTGGGGGTAGAGCTGCATCGCAGTTCGTAGGGATGATACCCCTGCAAATAACCCTGTAATCAACAAAATTCCAAGGAAATGCTTCATGTGAAATGATTGACATTTCCTTTCAAACTTCTGTAGGTACGTACATAGATTCTCCTCTGCATTCTTCGGTTCGCGATATTCCTGCCGGTATGGCTTGGAGTAATGCATGCACATTTTTTTCAGCATCTTTCTGATGTGCTCGATGCCTGTATTCCACACCGAATAAGTCCTCTATCATCTTCTTCGCATCCTCCGTTGTCCAATCGTCCCTTTTCTTCAGGCACTCCATTAGCATAAAGATGCCTTACACTCGGTTTAGATCGGAGATATCGGTATGTCCCGAAATTTTCTCCCATTCATTGTTCGTCTCTTCTTTTCTGTTTCTAGATTTTCGGTTTCAAATTTCGAAGGTATTGTTTTCCCAGATTTCAAAATAGTCTTTAACCATGTAAGCCTTCTCAATTGCCTTACGAGGCTCCCGACGGTTAATTAATCCGAATATCTCGCTCATGAATTCATCGGTTATTATTGGATTATTATACTCAGAAAGATTTTCTACTGAAATTTTGTCCATTACCTTTTCTTGCTCAGGGAAAATGACTTCTATCCCATTCAATGTAGATTCATCTTTTTCAGGGTTCAGGTGGTAGCACATCGCTACAATATATGCTCCGCCTCTAAAGAAAATGCCCTTATGCCATTCAAATCCAAGAGCAGCGTGAATAGCTTCGTACAGATACGAAAACGTCCACAACTTGCTGTTCCAAGGCTTTGATGTGTTTTCAGGTCGCTTGCCGAAAAGTTGATTTTCAGATACTGATAAACCATTTAAGAATCCCAAAATTTCCATATAGTATAATTCCTTCTTTAATTCCTTATTTTCATCATCTGGAGGGAATAGAGTCCGTAAAGCAATGGTTACTCCTAGCATCCAAGCATAACACTGTTCTTTTATGATCTCTCTTTTTTTCCACTTAAGTTCTGTTTTCTTTGAGGGTATGTTAATAACTTGACTGAGAATTATGGATGAACCCGCGCCCATAACGAAGTAACCGATCTGAATGAGTCCGTTTGTATATATTGCTCTTCCTAGAATTGCAGTCACAATACCTAGTGATAACAGTACTATCCCTAGAACGGTCCACCTAGGGCTAAGATAGAGTGAAAGGTTGCTCACTCGGACTACTTCGTAGCCTTCATAGTAGCCTCCAACCTTATAAATAGAATGCCTGTATCTTGCACCAAGGAGCTTTTCCGATTCTTGTCTTTCTATTTTCATTGCACTCCCCTCTGATTTATCTTGAAATATTTATGTTTGACTCTTCTCATCTGCGTGTCCAGAAGGTCCAAAGAGGGTGACAGAAAAATTCTGTAGAGGATGCAAGAAGAGTAGAATGCAAAGCCCGTTTAAGGGG
>JAKAUD010000110.1:6215-6537 GCA_021827885.1 Thermoplasmata archaeon
TAAAGCATGCCTTCCTAGCGAACCATCGGCTTTCCAGATACCCTCTAGCCGAAAGGTGGGGGCAGACCTGCTACCGCAGTTCGTAGTGGGTGTTAACCCCTGCAATAAACCCACCCTAGGTCCTGGAACCCTGCTGCCAAAGTGGGGACTGACACGACACCTGGAAAACCTTCCTCCCGGTCTTCATTCCTTGTCTTCAACTATCTTAATCTGGTTACGGTAAAACCACTCCTTCCCCCTCCCTATCCTAAACTCTCCGTCAGGGATCACGGCATACCTGGTACCCGTGATCTGGTACTGCTGGTCCCTCTTCCTATACCGT
>JAKAUD010000193.1 GCA_021827885.1 Thermoplasmata archaeon
TTAAAGTGAATGTGAAGAATAAGTCGGTTTTAGGTTCCTACGCAACGTTCATAGGCATGGAAATAAGAAAGAGTGAGAAGAATTACAGAGTAAATTGCATCGCAGTTGGTGACAGCTGTGCTTTCATAAGAACAAACAAGCGATTCGAAAGCTTTCCCATAAAGGATGTGTCTGGCTTTGGTCTTCATCCGGATCTCCTCTGGAGTGGTCATGGTGAGCCAATCTTCGATGATTCACCACTTGAAATTCCAGACTACGAAATGAAAAATTACTCTGTGGAAAAAGGAAGCAAGATTTTGCTTGCTTCAGATGCTGCTTCAAAATGGATTATGGAAGGTGGGATAAAGAGAATTGACGATCTTACAACTTATCTTAATCCTGAAAAATCCTATTGGGACGAACTTAGAATTAGTGGAGAAATGAAGAACGACGATATTTCAATAATAACCATTGAGATATAGACTTCTTATGAAATTACCAGCGGCGAAATCTGATCCCATCCACTATCCTTGGAAAGACTCTTAATTAGAAGATTGGTCAACGTTTTTACTTTACCGCCGATTTTCAGCATTTCTTTCAGTACCTCTGAACGTCCTGGATTATTAAGGTCATCTCCTGATAATATGAGCTTATCTCCATCTCCATCATTAAATTGCCAGAGATCCGGTTTTTTTGACAACGCCAGAAGAGTCACATAAATTAGAAGGCATGAGAAATAGTCAAGTTTGCCGTTGAATTCTGTCATCCTTTTGGGGTGTTGGAATGCTTCATGCCCTGCCTCGCTGGCTCCAAGGCTTGCTATTGCAGGTACATACATTCCATCGTAATCTATTAGATTGATTTCCCCGTTCTCACGGACAAGTATATTGTCTCCTGAAAGATCTCCGTGGGCAATATTGCTTTTGACCATTTCCTGCACTGATTTTAAAAGGCTTTTAGCCGTGACATTAAGGGCGCTCGGATTGTTTAAATTTCTCCTGATATACTGATTCATATTTTCCCCGGAAACCCATGACATCATTAGGATTGGAAAATAAGTCTCCTTTTTGCCCATTACTCTTACTGCATCATCCATGTAGTTGAATTCAGTAAAGAATGGAAATTTCTTTGCCTTAAGAAAACTGCTTATGGCCTGATATCGAATTTCAAGATCAGGAGAGCCCCGTGTAAAACATTTTATTGCATATGTTCCCCCATCAGTTTTTACCTTGAATACTGTTCCAAAATTTCCTGATCCAAAAATGAGGGTTGGGTATTTTACCATGGGATTCTTCTCAAAAATTCCGTTTCTAATTGATTCATATGCCTCTGCGATATTTTGTTTTGGATTTTGGAGGGCTATGGAGTAAGCAGAGGATGATGGCCATGTTCTCTTTTTTATCCTAGACATGTCAATTTTGTTGGTTTCAACGACAGCGCTAGAAGTGATGTTTTCAACTGGCTTTTCCCGAATAATAGAGTCTATGGCTATTTCCTCTCTTTTGAATTTTTTTTGCTTTGTCCTTGCATAGAAAGAGATTGAATATTTGCCAGTTTCTTTTGGCTTAAACCTAAGGTCAAAATTGCCCTTTGAAATTTTCTTTGGTTTTAGTATTGACTGCCTTTGAAGAGGATCGGTTATAGTAGCCTCCATCAGCTTAATGTATTTCTCTGGGGTAACCCTAACATGAATAACATTTTTTTCCCCCAGATATATGTTATCCACCTTCTGAATATCAAAATTAATATCGTCTATGACCTTCTTTTTTTTATTAGAACGGGGGGACCTTTTGTTCGACTTTTTTTTAGCTTTGATCATGTTACCTGGCTACCTATGGGCTATATTTTAAAAAATATAAGACTTCCCATAAGATATAATTTCAATTTCCTGTCTTGGGGGAATACATTTCCATAACGGAGAGATGCAAAGAAGTTTAATATATACCAGTGCGTTATTATGCAAATGGCAGACGACGAATCAACCGGAAGTGTAGGCTTTGGTATTATTGCCACAATAGCGAGCCTCGCGGTAATGGGCTACTTTCCCCTCATAGGATGGATTATTCCTGGAATTTTCGGAGGTTTAGTTGCACGTGGGAAGTTAAGGGGAATAGTATCTGCACTCATAGGTGCAGGCGTTGTGATCACAATAGCCATAGAATTTGCTTTGTATATAATTCCAAATGCTTCATTCGTAACGCTTTTGACCACCTATACCGGAAATTCCCTAGTCACTAGAAGTGTCCTTGCAGAATCAGGTTATGTTCGAGGAATGCTTACTACAAATCTCTATAATTTTATTGGTAAAGCAGTTTCAGATGGATTGGTTATCCCAGGAATAGGAGGTTTTATTGGCGGTGCGATTCTCGGAAGAAAAAAATCTGAAGATGAATTCTAATGCCCTTCAGATTATTTGAATAGTATCTAATTTTTTTTAATTTCTTCAATTCAGTTTTTTTCTCAATTATTTTGTACCTTCCTAAGAGAAATGAGATAACATCGTGATTGCAAAATTATTTTAATAAATTCAATCTGGATAAAAAAATGATTTGGTTAAAGCTATAGATTTCCAGCTTCTGTGCCAAAAACCTCTTCACTCAACCGCTTTCTATCTCTTCTTCCTCTGAATAACATTGTGCTGATCGTCATTGCGTCCCGATAGAATTTCTCAACACCAAAGTCCTCAAGATATCCGTATCCCCCATGGGTTTGAAGAGCCTGTTTTGTTGCTCTCTTGGACAGAGACTCAGAGAAAATCAAGGCGCTCAAACCTCCTGAAAAGTCTGCGTCAGATTCATATATGTAAGATCTGAGGAGTTCTTCCTCCGCCCTCAAACTGGAAAGAGAGAATGCCACTGGGCTGTAATCTTTCAGAAAATGATCAAAGGTTGTTCTAACCTTGGCATAATCTATTGCTTTATTTAGAGAACCTTTGATTATTCCCAGATAAATAGCCGCTATCTCAAGACTTGAATCCTCTATTGCTTTAACAATATCTGATCTGTTACCTAATGTTTCAGCGCCTGAAGTTTCAATGAGTACATCAGATATACCTAACCCTCTGATTCCCAAAGACTTTTTATTTTCCGCTCCCTTTATTTTTCCATTCGCGAGGATCAGGTTTTCTCCAGTATCATCAAGAACAATGAATTTCTTTGCAGTTGGAAAAATCACATCTCTCTTCAGTATTGTTCTTCCATCAGACCCCTTTGTTTCAGTTGAATTACCATAGCCCTCAAGTATCTCTCCATATCCAAAACCAAGGGTTGATTCCCCCGAGAGTATTTCCTTAAGATATTCCCCAGCTTTTCCTTTCTTCAATAATTTGGAAGCAATGGAATTGTATAAAAATACAAGAACGCCTACAGATGGAGAAAACGATGAAAGTTCTTCTAAAATAGCTCTATAAGATGCATTATCCAGTTCCGCCCCTCCGTATTCCTGCGGGGCTGTTGCTCCCAAAAATCCCTGCTCCGCAAGTTTTTTCAGAAGATCTTTGTCTATTCCTTCCCTTTCTATTTTTAATGCTATATTTTCAATGTTTTTAGTTGAAAAATCCCTTACTGTTTCCTTCATTAGTTTTAAGTCATCATTCACTGGAATCACTCTCCTTTTCTAGCATTCTTGCTATAATCAATTTCTCCACCTCGCTTGTTCCTTCCCATATTTCCATGATTTTTGCATCTCTGAAATATCGTTCAAGGTCTCCACTTAATCCATATAATCCTGTGAGTTCCATGGCCTTTTCAGATGCAAAAACAGCGGTTTCTGAAGCATAGCCTTTTGCCATACTGGTTATCGTGGGATTTGGCTTAAATTGAAACAGATAAGAAGCCGCTTTATACATGAGAAGTCTTGCAGCCTCAATTCTTGTTGCCATATCGGAGAGTGTGAATTGAACGTGTTCATTTTGCATTTCACCAGATGGGGCATTATTTTTCAAATATTCCAGCGTACGATCAAGCGCTCCTTGTGCCACTCCTATGGCCTGAGCTGCAACAAATACTCTGGAAATGTTGAAAAATGTCATTATGTAATAAAATCCCTTCCCTTCCTCTCCTATGAGGTTTTCCTCCGGAACTTCTATGTTGTTCAGGATCAGTTCAGCTGTGTTTGTTGCTCTGACTCCTAGTTTTCCCTCAAGTTTATTTGATGAAAACCCTTTAAATTTTGATTCAACAATGAATGTACTCATACCTCTGTGCTTCTTTGTTGAGTCTGCTTTAGAAGTTCTGGCAAGCATAACAAAAAAGTCAGCAATTTGACCATTGGTTATGAACATTTTAGATCCGTTGAGTATATACTTGTTCCCGCTCTTCACTGCTTCAGTTTTATTTGCAGCGACATCACTTCCTCCTCCGGGTTCTGTCACAGCAAGGCCCATCATCTTCTTTCCCTTGTTGACCTCCGAAAGATATTTTTCCTTCTGGGCATCGTTACCAAACAACATGATAACCTCTGCTCCGAAGTATGGAACTGTTACGGATATTCCAAGACCTGCATCAACTCTGCAGAGCTCTTCGATTGCAACCATAGTTTTCCATGGGTTAGCAAAGTCAATAATACCCTTCTGCAAAGATTTAATTCTTAAATCATCAGGGTAGCTTTCCTCGAAATCACGTTTTCTTGCTACTTCACTGGTGAATTCGCTCAAAGCAAATTCCCTTACCATCTTCCTGAAATCCTTCAGTTCATCACTTAACTCAAAATCCATTCACATCCTCTCCAATATAGTAGAATATCCCTGTCCTCCGCCTACACAAAGGGTTGCAAGTCCAAGCTTCTTATCCTTATCTGCAAGGCTGTTTGCAAGCGTTCCTGCAAGTCTTGCTCCGCTGGCTCCAAGTGGGTGACCTATTGCTATGGCTCCACCGTTTACATTAACCTTGTCTCTGGGAATTTTCAGCTCCTTCATTGCGTTCAATGCAACAACGGCAAAAGCTTCGTTGATTTCCCATAGATCGATATCGTCGCTTGAAAGTCCTGCCCTCTGAAGAGCAAGTTTTGAGGCAGGCACGGGACCCTCTCCCATTACTGATGGATCAACACCTGCCCATGCAAATGATCTGATTCTTGCAATTGGCTTTATGCCGTATTCATCAACTTTTTTGCCGCTCATAAGTGCAACGGCAGATGCTCCTGCATTTAACGGTGATGAATTTCCTGCTGTTATTTTCCCGCCTTCCTTGAACGCAGGCTTAAGACTACTAAATCCTTCAAGTGTTACATCTTTCCTTATGCTCTGATCTTCGTCTATTGCCTTTTCTGAACCCTGATATTCAACCTTGATTGGAAGAATTTCTCTTTTGAGAAAATTATTTTCCTGTGCTTTCCTTGCCAAAACATGGCTTTCATAGGAGAATTTATCCATTTCTTCTCTTGATATTCCAGACTTTTCTGCCAGCTTCTCTGCTGTTAAACCCATTGAATATGATGTGCTCATCTGATATTTAGCATATTCTGGCCTCAATAAAAGTTTCATATTTGGCTTGATGTGAGGATTGTTATTTAACGGCATATGTGTCATATGCTCCATTCCGCCTGCAAAAACAATCTCAGCATTTTGGGTCATAATTTCCATGGCACCTATGGTTATTGCATTCAATGAGGATGAACATCTTCCATGTGGTGACATACTTGTCACGTTGAATGGCAATCCTGCAAGAAAAGCTGGATGCCTTCCACCGTATGTCCAATTTTCATCTGCCTGCAATGCACATCCTGTTATCACATCGTTGATTTCGCCTTCTCTTATTCCTGTATCTTTAATGATATTCCTAATCAACAATCCAAGAGCTTCGTCCATCCTAATATTATTGAATGCATCGCGCTCAGGTTCAGACGGCCTCGATCTCGAAAACGCGCTTCTTTTGTAACCTACTATATAAACTTCATTCTCCTTTGCCATTTGATTACCGTACCATGTATTATGAATCGGTTAAAATAATCTTTCGATTTCGACATATTTTTTAAATTTAAGGGTTACATATGGAATTATTAATGCAATAAATCGTTACTTGCTCCTGCAACCATTTCAATTTTTCTTCCCTCTTTCTTAGGTACTTTCATGAATAAAGTAAAAATAATAGAGACTACAAGAAACAGCATCCCAGTAAGAAAGATATAACTGAAAGCCGTGTGATCTGGAAACAATGAGTATTCCGGAATGCCTTTGGAATTCACACCGGAAATTGCCTTGATCTCATACATCGTTTCGAAAACACCACTTATTGCAGGCGCTACTGCAGAGCCGATATTTCTGAATACCACGTTCATACCTGTTGACGCACCTGCATCTCCAGATGGTGTTGATACCAGAAGGATATTAATCATTCCAACAAATATGAAAGATAGTCCTATTCCAAGAATTGTAGCATCCTCAGTAATTTGTAGTGGCGATGCCCGAAAGTAGTAGAGACCTATGTATGAAAGAAAGAGTACCACGCTTCCGATTTCTATGGAAATTTTAGGACTTAACCTCTTTGTCACAACCGCTGCAACCGGGGCAAAAATCATTGATGCCAATGCTGCCGGGAGCA
>JAKAUD010000081.1 GCA_021827885.1 Thermoplasmata archaeon
GGGACAAATTGAGTTGACTCTTATATGGTAAGCTGCTAATTCCAAAGCCATTGTTTTTGAAAGGAGTATTATTCCAGCTTTTGCAGCGTTATAGTGTGCTAGACCCGGTTCGGCCAATATTCCATTAGTCGAAGATATATTGACAATAGCTCCTCCTGTCGATTTCATGATTCTTACGACCTCCTTAGATACAAGAAATGTTCCTGTCAAATCAACTGAAATAATCCTATTCCAAGATTCTAGAGACATATTCTCCATCATTTCAAATTTTGAAATGCCCGCATTATTTACCAATACATCTATTTGTGGTTCATTGAAAATATTTAACGAACTGTTTACCAGATTTCTTACCTCCTCCTCATCGGAGACGTCTGCCTTAAGAAAATGAATTTTTCCTAATTTTGATAGTTCCCTTTCTGTCTGTTTTCCAAGTTCTTCATTTACATCGCAGAAGACTACGTTACCCCCTTCTTCAAGAAACCTTTTAACTATTGACTTACCGATCCCCCTTGCTCCCCCAGTGACAAGGCAATTCTTACCCTCTAGAATTTTCAATCTCATAGTGTTCTATTATCAATTCGATGATTTAATTGTTCTCAACTAAAGTCAAGCCTCCTGCCTAAACATTTCTCGTAAAACATGGCTCTATCCTTCTTCACGACAACCTTACAAATCTCAAATCCACAAAATTTTTGATAAAATCATTTTAAAAACCTTAACCCCCTTAGATTCAGGGAATATGGTAAGGCCCAGTGCATTTATTATGTTCTCCACCTTCATAGGTATGTCCAGGAATCCTGTTGGTCCGTCCGCATAATTCATCGGATAGATCCTTGATAGCTTCCAGCGGTACCTCGTTTGCCAACGGCGTCCTGACAAGATTCTTCGACCGTATCAGACCCAGGATCTTGTAGTACTGGTAGAGGGAGAGGAACGTTACTAGGAAGTAACCCCATACTGGCTAATCATCCTGAAGTTACTTCTTGTCCTCCTCTAGTTAGTTCTTCATTGTATCGAACGACGCCTTGATATTGTCTCGATCCTTGTACATGTCGTATAAAATTTCACCGTTCATGTCAATACTGAAGAGTATTGAGACCTTTCCCAGCCTTGCTGTATCGTACTTCTTGATCTACCTGTTACTCAAGAATACTATTAGATTTGACTTTTCCTCTCTCCTCAGCTTCATGTCCTCGTACAGGTATAGAAACACCTTTTTATTGTCTCAGATGGATGTGATATTCCCAACCTTCTCCATCGTATCCACCTTGTAATAGCGCATATTTTTCTCCCTCTATTGTATGTAAGCACGTGCTCAAGAGGAATGGAATGGAATCTATGGCTTTCGGCACCCTACTGAGCAGTTGTATCAAGTCTATGTCATCTGCTGTGAAATATTCAACTTTGCTGAATGAGAAAAACCACCTATCCAGGAGGAAGATGCCCTTTAGGATATCAAACTCCTCCAGGAAATGATTGAGTGACTTCACATTCCTGCCTGAACCTGAAAGCGGCTTTAATACAGACGGAATGAAATCATTGGGGGAAATGCCATTGCGAAGTTTATCTGCATGAAATTTACACGATGCTTGTAGTACCCCCCTCTGCAAGGAACTCATTATCACCTCTTGAGAAGATGCTTAAAGGGTCAAATAGAAGGGGTACCCATTCTTCGTCAGTCCCATGAAGAATCTATTCTGGGATCGTCAGTCCTTCCCTATGTATCTAATAGTGGAGGAGAAGGTGGACAGTAACTGGGACGAATCAATAGCCATATTGAGATAGAAATTCTCCAGTACTGCATTCATTTACTTGAATGGAGCATGCCTTATGGTATGGAGTACGCACATTGCAAAAATCTAAATCTACATTTAAGGGAAGTGTATCTTAAGATCTCTATCATTACTGTGGAGAGGTCGTTGAGCAAGTTTGTATTCCCATACTCGAAAATTGATCTCGTTTCTGAGATCCTCCTGGCGGCCCTCACTATCCCTGATGCGTTTATCTTCCCTGCTCTCTTCTTCATGGGGACAGTAGATGCTTGATACTTTGCTGATGGAATGGTTGTTCTCCACATTCTTCACTTCAACAGGTCAATATCTTGACCTAGCTTCATCAACTATCTTCCTCATCCGTTCTTCCATGAATATTATCAAATGAGTAATATTGTTATTGAACTCTTTTATGACTGTGTCTGGTAAAACAGCCATTACATCATAATGCCCAGCATACACAAGTTTTGCTGGAATGTTACAAATCACCAAAAATTTGAGGAGTTAAGGTTAAAAAATGGAAAATAGGTTACTGTATCATCATTCGTGACTAAATTCGATCTCAGAGATATTATTGTTAGCTAATACTTCTTCGATTCTAAGCAATTGATTATATTTAGAAAGTCTCTCGGACCTTGTATTTGCTCCTATTTTTATCTGTCCAGCGTTTGTTCCAACCGCAAAGTCTGCAATATAGTTATCTTCAGTGTCTCCCGACCTAGCAGAAACTATTGTTTTAAAATTATTTTTAAACGCAATTTTCATAGTTTCTATTGTTTCTGTAATTGTTCCAACCTGATTCGGTTTTATTAGGATTGCATTTGCACATTTTAAGTCGATTCCCTTCAGTAGAAGCGTTCTAGCAGTAACAAAAAGATCGTCTCCAATAATCTGCACTTTATTGCCAAGTCTTCTTGTGAGATTCACCCACCCGTCCCAGTCATCTTCAGATAGACCGTCTTCTATTGACAAAATTGGATACCTTTCGACCCACTTTTCCAGCATAGAGATCATTTCGTCCGTTGAAAGATGCTTGTCATCTATACCTAGATTATATTTTCCGCCGCTAAACAATTGAGAAGCTGCAACATCCAAACCTATTCCTCCATCTGTTCCCGGTTTAATGCCCGCTTCCTCCATGGCATCTACAAGTATTGATATGGCTTGTTCATTAGAATGTAAATGAGGTGCAATTCCACCTTCGTCACTGACAAGAACATTTTCGAAGCCATATTTCTTTAAAATTTTTGCCGTTTGCGCGCGTATGGAAAATACATCTGTCATTGCATCTGAATAGGTTCTAGCTCGTATTGGTATAAAAGCGAAATCCTGAACATCCAAATTCCATCCACCGTGTAGTCCACCTCCTATGATCTGAACTATGGGAAGTGGCATTCTAGCACTTTTTATATCCATCTCAGCCTTTTCCGCTATATATTCGAACAGTGCCATCCCCCTAGCTTTCGCAGCAGCAACAGATACGGCGCTAGACACAGCTATGATTGTGTTGCCGCCAAGCCTGCCTTTATTTTTGGTTCCATCTAGCTCGATCATAACGCCGTCTATCCCTTCTTGATCTTCTACCTCTCTTCCAGTTAGCTCTTTAGATATCAGATCATTAACCAGATTTATAGCCTTAAACACGCTCATACCGCCGTACATACTCAGATCATTATCTCTCAATTCAACAGATTCCAGTTTACCTCTGGACGCACCTGAAGGGGCAATTGATCTGCCTATAGTGCCGCCATCCAATGTTACATCAACTTCTATAGTTGGTATCCCCCTTGAGTCAAAGACCTGTCTTGCTCTGATTTTTTTTATTTTTTGACTAGTCATAGCAACCACTTAAAATATCATTAAACTCTTCGATTGTCTTCATGCTTCCCCTAATTAGTTTTATTCCACATTTTCTTGTTATTTCTTTCTCTGAATCAGATAGATACTCCACCGGAGATTTGCCATCTACCCTCGCAAGAATAAGTGCCCCCGTAATTTTAGATACATCTGGACTCACATCCTTTTCACAGACAATTTCGGAATGGTTGCAGTAAGACTTATAGAACTTCGTTGCAAGATTTTCATAGGACAAACTATCATTTCTAAAGTGAATAGTCTTTAAAAATAAATGACTTAGCATAAATGCCACATCGAATGCGGGATTCCCTGCGTGCGCAACTTCCCAATCTAGTACGCATATACTTTTGTCTTTCCTAACTATTACGTTCTTAGGGCTAAAATCTCCATGAACAAGAACTTTGTCTTGATTGACTAGAATGCTAATAACCTGATCAATATCTTTCTCTAATAACGGATAAGAGGGTTTCATTGCCTCAAAGTATGGAGATATTCTAAGTTCAAGAAACAATGTTTTATCACGAAATTCGCCTAACCATCTATTGTTATAGTATGAGCTATTATGGAGTGATGATAGGAATTGCCCCAGTTTTTTCGCAATGGTGTAGTCGATATTTCCATTCATTAAATCAGATTTCCAGTTCTTACCCTCAACATAATCCATGGCAAATATCGGAAACTCATTGTCGTAAAAAACCAGCTTAGGCACATAACCCGGGAATTGCGCTGAAACCATCCCAATTGCTTTGACTTCATTGAAGCTTCGATTTTCACTAGCAAACCAGTCATATTTCACCTTAAGCTGTGGCAGTGCTCTTTTCACAATGATTGAAGTTCCATCTTCTCTTATGATTCGTATTATATCACTTGAAACACCACCAGATACTCCTAAAACTTTGAAATGTCCTAGTGGTTCCAGCTTCATCTTTTTTCTAACAAATTCTTCTAGAATTGGGTTGTCTGGTAAGAATCCCGGCATCTTTCGAATTATCTAGTGCAAAGATTTATCCTTTGCGATGAAATTCTTCCCAATCTCATTTGCCAATCTATGGGGTACTTAAACTTAAAGCTTACCAACGGAAGAGGCATATAGTGGTGCCCGTGCGTCAGGAAAGCACTTCATCAATGGAGGGGAAAGGTCATCCAAGATAGATTATACAAATTGTGAATTCTATATCCAGAGGTATTCCTTAGACATGATGAGGGCCATTCACGACATTTTTATCCACATATAACCCTTTCATATTCGAATCAAAATTTAACAGACGATTGTTTTAGTTCAGAATGCAATGTTTTCTATTAACTTTGACTGACTTTTCCTGTTCCATTTTACTAGATGCGGTTTATTTAGGTAAATAGAGTAAAGAATATCTTTATCAGCAAATTGAAACTCTACAAAAATCTAGGAACTATTGAAATTAACAATCTTTGAGGGTTACCAATAACTTATAAATTTTCTACGAATTGCATCTTTGTCTGTGTGAGGTATTAGAAAATACCGTTACGGCACTATTTGTCCATTATTTCTTGCGTATTTCCCTCTAATTTTCAGCTGATTGCGATAGCTGTAGCTACCTTACCCCTCCTTGTCAGCGACAGCAAATTGAAAAGATTTTGTCCAAGGGACACGAACATTGCCTTGACCTTCCCATTCGGAGCAGTTGTCACATAAGTATGACCCCCATGGAAGGTCCTCTTCATAACGGAATAGGGTTTTTCTCCTCTAAGACCTCTTTCTAGTAATCCTGAGATTCTTCATTATGGATCATATGGGTATCTTGTGCCTTCGTACAGTTCTTTCTATCGTAGCATCAATATCTTTTCCCCCTACTGAAAAATATCCCCTGTCTTTGTTTGTAAATATTCCGGGAAATGTGGGATCTTTCTGAGAGTAGTGGACGGATGCTGTGGTGACGGCATAGTTTACTATCACGTCACCCTCCACTCTCTGGATTGTTTGCAGCTTGTAACAGAAGTATTGCATGCTTTTTCGTCCAAGTTCCGTCCTTAAATATTCTTGTCAACGAATGCCTCCTTTAGTCTAACGAATCGAGCTACAATTCATCCTTTGTATTCTTTTCAGTGTCAGGATATTCATTCCCACTTCTGACAGCACTGCGTATCTACCATATCGAGCTTCTCCTTCCTCTTGTGGCCAAGATTGAAAGTAACAAGTGTTGCGCCTTGGATCGTTCCATTCCTGGTCGTTGTCCCCTTCTCTTTAAACTAATTCCACACCTCCTTTCATAGCCTCTTGTCCTTACCGGCCATTGACAGCTTCTCCCTGAATAACCATATGTTGTTATGGTCAAGTACCTTTTCAGGGTAATCAAGGAAGTTGATGGACCTTACGCTGTCACATATCTCCATGGATTCGTCAACTAGGTTGTAGATGCTCTGGAGAAAAAGAGTCTTAACTGTCAGTATCTGATCGTAGTTCTGTCTTCCCGCCTGTTAGATACCGTTGGTGGATAGGTCTCTCAACAGGAGTCTTAGACTCTCCCAATCTATTATCCTCTTTGTTTCACCTAGCCTGTACCACGGTTCTTGAACTGCTCACATCTCTCCCTAAGTCCATAATTAACCATATCCATGGTGAATTACATTGGTCACGTAAAAAGGGATTATTGTGACCAGATATGGTAACATATGGGAGGTTTTGGAAATCCTCCTCTATAATTCGGTTAAGCTAAGGTTAAAAAGTCAGAGATGATTATCTAGTCTGATTCGGATGATTTTGGCTGTCGACGGTGGGGCGACAAAAACATTGGCACTTGTGATGGATGAAGATGGATCAATCGTGAAGGGTTTGGGGATTGCAGGTCCCTCCAATTTCACATCAGTCACTAAACGTGAGATAATTTCAAATCTTAACAAAGCCATA
>JAKAUD010000138.1 GCA_021827885.1 Thermoplasmata archaeon
GCACCTGTTGTTGGATTATCTGTTTGGAGATTCCAATTAACTTACATTTTAATTGGTACGATATTTATATTCTTACCGACATCGCTCCCAGTCAGTGTTCTACTTTTTTTATTTGTAATAGTAATACTTATGTGGGCAACTTTGCCAGCGATTGTTGTTATAAACGGTTTAAGAAAAGCAAGAGACCTTACGTTACCATTCATAGGGATTATTGTTAAAAAATAAGTTTTAGCGAGCTTGTTAATAATAAAGATGGACTCGAACGTGTGAGTAACAAAAAAAGGAAAAATGGGAGGGCTCCATTTGGCTTCAGATATGATCCAGACAACTCTGGGAAGTTGGTCCCCTCAGGGAAAGAGATATCCCTTGCACAAAAGGTCATAAAGATTAGGTATGGTGGAGCAGGGTACGGAGAGATCTCTTCCAAGACCGGACTGACTAAAATGCAGGTAAAGAGGATTCTGGAAAAGAAGAATATTTACTCCTAATATTGGACCCTTACTCTCATCAAGGCCCTATGCCCGACCAAATGAATAACTGCAGGATCTTGGGTTCCCTATACATATTTTAGTCCTAGGGCAGTCAAGCAAGATCAATATTGTGGTTGTATTATTTCCGAACTCTCTGTTTCTTAAATCTAATAGAATAAACAAAAATTAAATTAAAATTGTAATAGAAATCTCTATGGTGATGTCACTGAGAAAGAATTCAGCGTTAATTCTACTGGACCACTGCTAACTCCGACACCATTGGCGAAGAAGCTGCCACTTCCGAAGGAAAGTCCTATGTTTGTTGCACTTGCCAAGGCGGCGCTGAACCCTGCTTCGGTGGCGCTGTCAAGACTACCCAAATGACCGTATATATCAGACCAGTAAGCTGGGTCGACCGTTACGGTAAGTGTTACCGTTATCAAGTTAGAAGAAACACTGACACCTTCACTTCCTCCATTAGGCGATGTAGTTTGAGATGTTGTGTCTCCGAAGTCATATGCAACAGGATTGGACCACCAATACGTATACTCATTTAGTCCACTTATTGAACCACCGTTTTGACCCTCTGGCAGTTGGGCTTTGAAGAATATTCTGACGAAACTGTTGCCCGAATCTCCTCCATCAGGGTTTCCAGAGAAGACAGCCGTTACGGGAATTGAAAACGTCACCGTAACCGTCGATTCTGGAGTGATCGGACCAGAGCTCTTTTGAAGATAGCTTATGTAATGTGGTGCGACGGGCATATTGAAGTAACCCACGTCATCTGAAGTACCTACGTACGTGAATGCTTGTGGAGCTGGATGAAGTGCCGGTTCCGTTAGGTAGACCACAAACGGCGTGTTGCCGATACCTGCCCCAGCCACGCTTCCGAGCATTAACGATGCGAGAATAATAACCCCAGATAGAGCTATTTTTCTGTTCATTAATTATTGCCTCCGATAAATTAGATATTTTGAGTATTTAAATAACTTTCCTTTTCAGTTGAAACTATGGTAGGAAAGTCATTTCATTAACCGTTTTCTTGTTGACGAGTTTCATTATGCGTTAGCTTCTGTACCCGTGATTTTGTATTGCTCACTAATTCTAAAATTGAGACAGAATAATCTACCCAAACAAAATTTGGAACCCTGTTACAATTTTAATGGGAGCAGAGCAAGCATTGTAGTTATGAAATAAGGCGATTCAGATTAAATATCATATTGGGGTTGTGCAACCTGATGCACACGAAGGGAAATTCACTGAGGCATCTAACAACATAAGGTAACGAAACCGGTCGGTTTTGTTACCCCCTCGATGGATGCCGATTTGAATTGTAGTGCATCCTTGAGCACATACAATAGAAAATTATACTTTTATATATTTCTGCCATAGAAACAGAAAGTTGTCACAACCTGTCATGTACTGATATATATCTCAGAATACAAGACCCTCTTTACCTGTACTCAGACTAGACTAAGTGATAATGTTCTTATATGGATCGTCGTTGGTGTAGTGTGCAATACAGGACTATGCCCAAATGAATCGCATAATCAGGGAAGCAACTAGTGTCGTGTTTTTGATATTGGCGATTATCGTAAGTGTCCTGGCTTTTGTATATCCTAGCTATAAGCTAAAACTTTCGTTCGTTGCTGGACTGTTAGCCTTCATAGCTATGTATATATCAAGATATCCACCTTCGATATGGCTCAAGCTCTTATTTACAGTGCTGTGGATATCATTTGTCTACACAACGCTCCCAGGCTGATTAGATACTCTTTTAATCCTCAATGAAAATACAGTCTGGATGAACAGGCTCTATTACGGGGATAATCTCGAAGTTCTCAGGAAATATATTCCGGACGAATCTGTAGATCTCATTTACCTGGATCCTCCGTTTAACTCACAGGCGGATTATAACCTACTTTACAAGGAACAGAACGGGACTAAGTCGGCTTCCTAGATCAAAGTATTCTCAGATTTCTGGCACTGGGATCAGGAAGCCCAACTGACTTATGAATTTCTTATTCAGGAATCGAAAATTCCAGTTGATCTAAAGAAGTTGCTAGCCGCTCTTGAGGGTTTCTTGGGACATAATGACCTCAGTGCGTACTTGGTGATGATGTCCGTTAGATTGGTGGAATTGAAGAGGGTTCTGAAATTGACAGGGTCCCTTTACCTCCACTGTGATCCAACTGCGAGTCACTACCTAAAAACAGTTCTTGATGCAATTTTTGGTCCCGAGCACTTTGTGAATGAAATAATCTGGCAGAGAACCAATGCAAAAGGTTTGGCATTTACGAAACTCCCAAACAATCACGATGTTATTTTCGTATATTCCAAGACAGATAAGTGGACTTGGAATCGTCAATACATTCCTCATGACCCAGACTACCTCGAAAACTTTTACAGATATGTGGAACAGGGAACCGGAAGGAGATACAGTCTTGCCGATCTCACAAATCCGAACAAGAATAGACCGAACCTTACTTATGAATTCCTAGGAGTAACCCGGGTCTGGAGATGGACAAAAGAAAGAATGATGGAGGCCAACAACAAGGGACTCCTTGTTCAGAGTCGACCTGGATCCGTTCCAAGACTTAAACGCTATTTGGACGAACAAGAAGGGACTCCGATCGGTGACGTCTGGATAGATATACACCCTATTCAGTCGCGTCGCAGGGAAATGAAAATCTAGGGTATCAGACCCAAAAGCCTCTAGCATTGCTTGAGAGAATTATCTCAATGGCAACCAATGAAGGGGACGTCGTCTTAGATCCATTCTGTGGTTGTGGAACTGCCCTTGATGCAGCCGAGAAGCTGCACAGGCAGTGGATAGGGATAGACATCACCCACCTTGCCATCAATGTAATCAAAAAAAGGTTAAAGGAGAGATATCCGGACGTGAAGTTTGAGGTCATTGGCGAGCCCACTGATCTGGAAGGAGCGAAGGAGCTCGCAAAGCAGGACCGTTACCAATTCCAGTGGTGGGCCTGTTCGCTGATTGAAGCCACTCCATACGAGAATAAGAAGAAAGGAGCAGATACCGGGATAGACTGCGTTCTTTACAACCCTGTAAAAGGCACCAACAAGACTTACTATGGCATAGTCCAGGTAAAAAGCGGAAATGTCAACTCTGGCCAGGTCAGGGATTTCAAGGGAACCATGGAGAGAGAAGGCTGATTATGGAATATTCTTAACTCTCGAAGATCCAACGGATCCCATGAGCAAGGAAGCCGTAGTTGCAGGTCACATCAAAACGGAGTGGGGGACTTCCATACCGAAGATCCAAGTCCTAACTATCAAGGAGCTCCTGGAAGGCAAGCAGCCGGAGTTTCCTTTCCCTCCCGATAATTACAACAAGGCAGAAAGAGGAAAGAGGGTTAGTACCAATAACAGCGGTGAACAGAGAACCTTACATGATTTAGCTAAGGGTAGGAATGATGAATAACGTTAAGGAAGGCATATACTTTTGAACTAAGGTAAGAACATCTGCCAAATAAAAAATGAGAAAAATAAAAGATATTAAATAATCCCGTGCCAGTTTGCCAACGCGTGCCCAAGGTTTGAGAAACTGTCCACGATTGCGTTAAGTCCTCCTTGAAGCGCATTTGCTACCACTAGGTTGCCGCTATCAATCCTGTCAATCATTCCCGTTCTAAAATTCGGGTCTAGTACAGTCAGTACTAGTAAAGCTATCACGGCAATATAAGATGATGCTATAATAATGGAATCACCGTACCTTACCAAGGCTTCGTAAACAGACTTCGCCGACCGGAAGAAAGAATACAGTGATCTTATGGTCCTGTACTTTGTCCATTGTAGCACACTTATCAGTTTATTCATTATTTTCATAATAGTCACTCTTCATGATCAGACAAGTAGTCAAAGGGGAGAAACGCCCTTTCCATCCAGGAAAAACCCAGCAACTGTTCATGTCCGGGATTGAACATCGGACAATCAAAGCTCCGGAACGTCTGGAGGCACTTCTTACCTGTTCGAATTATATATCAATCCCATTAGTATATATATTTCGCATAAATTTTACTGGATTAACACTATTTTTGATTAGTTACAAATTCAAAATATAGATTGAACCCATTCCCTGCCCTAGGAGGGGCCAAGGGAACAGGAAACGGGTAATTAAGAAACATCCAGGAGTATATGAATACTACCAGGAAGTTTGTTATGATTTTTGCAGAAAGTTACTACTCCATTATCTCTATGATCCTGCTTATCTCTTTCGACAGCCTCTTTCCCTTCTGCGTTAGCGAAACTAGATTCCTCGGGGGATATTTCTTGCTATCAACCTTGGTGGAAACAAGCCCTAGCTCCTTGCCCTTCTTTATGGACGAATAGAGTTGGTGCACCGGTATCTCGGTCTCATCCATTATCTCAGTGAGGGGAGTTTCTCCATGTTCACCGAGATAATATATGAGCCTCAGGAACCCTGACTGCTTCTCTATCGTCCTCAGGACGTCCACTGCCTATATATTTAAAACAAGTCCTTAATGATTTCCCATTCGACAAGCACTGGAGACATCGTCTGGGAAAAGTTGAAACATAAGGATTGACTGGTAACACTGTGAACTGCAGGAGAATCATCTTGGATAGGCTCAGTAACCTGATCCTGTTCTCTATGATAGGTTCTGTGGGTCTTACTGCATTAAGTTTGGCAAGTTACAGCTGGGAAATATCGCCTAACATTGTCGAGATCAAGATCGCTAGTGGATTCCCCTTTCACTTCCTTGTGTATACCTACTTGAATAGTGCACTGCAGATGCTGCACACGAGCATCCACACGGGATACAGTGTGATCATTCCTGCATTAATGGCTGATTCAGCAATATGGTTCCTTGTCTCGCTTGCGGTGCTGTTTGTTATTAGAATGATTGCTCACAAAACGTTATAACTTAGAATATGATTGTCAATTCGACAATCATATGAGGTCCCTGTTTCCTTATTATGGAGGCAAATTCAACCAGCTGCGTGATATCCTCGCAGTTATGGGAGATCATAAAGATTCCTTCGACGTTGTGGTTGATGTATTCGGTGGATCGGGGAAGGTACTGCTTAACATCCCGGATGAATGGAGGAAGCTGAAGGTCTACAACGACCTCGACAGGGATCTCTATGTCACGTTTAAGGTTCTACAGAACAGAAGAAAGAGTCTAGAGTTGTCGAGGAGGCTCAGGGCAACGTTCGAACATTATGATGCCTTTATGCTGATGAGGCACCGTTACTTCAGGTCGGATGTAGACACAGCCTTCAAGGTGTTCTATCTCCAGACCTATTCTTTCATGGGAGACGGCACGACATTCGGAAGGAGATTCAAGGGGCACAAGGGGGTCCCGAGATTCCACATCGAGAACTTCCTTTATGTGAAGGACTGGACAGTTGAGAATATGGACTTCAGGCTGCTGATGAAGAAATACAACAAACCCAAGGTGTTCTTCTACCTTGATCCTCCTTACATCTCTTCAGGCAAGAAATACAAGCACAGCTTCCAGATGCAGGATCTGATAGATCTAAAGAGGATGATGGATGAGCTTGAGGGTAGTTACTTGCTGAACCTGTCGTTCTATGATGAGGGAATGGAGGGGGTATTCGGGAAACCGAACAAGACCATAGACTATGCGAATCCGCTGACGGAAAATGGAAGAAAGAGATGGATCTGTGGGTATTGGTGGAAGTTCCCTTGGTGACTACTTGTTCTCAAAGTAGCTGATTACTCACCAAATTGGAACCATTCATCTTCATCCTTTTCCACTAGATCATCCCGAAGTTTTTTAGGGATTTTGTCTTTATCTACTGAAAAGTCTTCAATAACTACCTTTTTATTGCCGCCTCTGAGCAGAGATCTAATTGCCCTGAAATAAGGAATCAGCGCCAGTGCTACCATTTTTCTGTCTCTTCTTTCGAGCCCTTTGTAGAGTCCTTCATAATCAATGAAACCCGGGGCAGTGTATTTCAAGGTGTCCAGAAATTGAACTATTAGTGTTTTTTGAAACTGAGATCGGAA
>JAKAUD010000038.1 GCA_021827885.1 Thermoplasmata archaeon
AGGTTCTGCAGATATTTCAGATAAGGAATTCACGGAGAAGAAATACCTGTGCTGGAAAATCTTGCTTATTATCCTTGCGGATTCCTCTTTCAACGCGTTAAGCTGGTTATATGGAACACCGAATCCAGCAGGTTCACACATTCTTTCAATGACTGAGATATTGCTTCTTATTCTCTCCAGCTCAATCTGTAATATCCTGTAGGTATCTATTGCACTATTATTTTCTAATTCCCCCGCGTCCTCGACCGCCTTAAGGAATGCCACCTGGAAGGATGCTGAGTGGAAACCGTTGATCCTTTCTACCAGAAGAAGCGAGTCCTCCACATTTTTGCCTGATATCTGAATGAAGCGTTTTTTGAAGTCCTTGTCTATAGAAATAGCCTTGATATATTCGCCGGGAGTTGAGAATGAAAACCTTACTGACTCCAGGAGACCTCCGGTCGATGGGCCATAGTTGAAATTGACTTCTCCTGGAAGCAGATCTTTTCTCCCCTTTTCTGGGAATACCAGAACAGGTTCAAACGAATCCTCGTAAACAGTAAGGTTATTCGAATTACCGATAAACCGGCCTGCCCTTCTTGAAGATTTATACCAGTGCATTGAACACCACCAGAAAATATGCGCCTATAAGCAGAGGGATGCTTGCAGAGATAATTGAAACTGCAGGCATCAGCCTGCCCGGTTCCTTGAAATTGGCCGGTTCCCCCATGATCATCCTTGAAACATTATAGTTTATTCCAATGAAGGCTGTGACGAGGAAAATAACAATTAGAATAAGCTGCGGTATGTAATTCCCAACAGCAAGGGAATACAGGATGAGTATCTCCCCGAAGAAAGTACCGAATGGGGGAGTACCGGAAACACCAAGGGAAGACATTAGCATGGAAGCGCTGGAATAAGGCATGTTTTTCCAGGTCCCGCTTATCTCCTCAACATTCTTCGTATCTGTGGACTTCAGGAAATTGCCGGAGGAGTAAAATGCCCCTGCCTTTGAAAAACTGTGGGATATAAGGAGATAAAGCGAACCTATTATGCCCAGCGGATTTAGCGTTGCAAAACCTATAAGGGCAAGCGACATGTTCTCCATCGTTGAATAAGCAAACATCCTTTTGTACCTGGACTGATAACCTAATAAAATAGAAGCAGCGATTATTGAAAGCGTCCCAAGCCAGATGAAAAGTTCTGGATCCGGATCTATCTCGTATATCCTGAACAATACATAAAGAGCGACCGGAAGCAGCACACCGGAAAACATTGCACTTACCGGCGAGGGTGCTTCACTGTGTGCATCCGGTAACCATGTATGGACAGGAAAGATTCCTACCTTTGTACCGAAACCTATCAGTGCTATTGCAACAGCAATGCGCGCAAAAAATGTGTTCCTGGAATGCATCGAAAGTATTGCTGAGACGTTCAGTGTGCCGAAAGAATAATAGATAAGAATCACGGAAAAAAATGCAAATGTAACACCAGCTGAAACCAGTATAATATATCTCCAGGTTGCTTCAACCGAACCCTCTGTTTTTTCAGTCATTATCAAAAGGGCAGATGAAATCGTGGTAGCCTCAATACCAACCCACATTAGGCCAAAATTATTGATAAGGGCACTGAAAAGCATTGAAATAACAAACAGGTTGAGGAGGAGGTAGTAGATACGCAGTCCAAACCCCCTGGTTTTTCCAGATAAATATCTTAAAGAATAGATAGATGAAAGAAGAAAAACACTGCATATCATTATTATGAAAACCCACGAGACATTATCGACAAAGAATGTTCCAACTGGCGGTCGAATATAATACAGCAATGATGCGATCACAACATCTACCGTGGCGGCTACGATCGTTGAATATTCTATGCGCTTGAAGAATGTGGCAGCAGCTATAGCAGGCGCAACCATCAATAGAACTGCAAGAAGAAATCCTGAATTCATCCTCTCAGTTCCTCCATTTGCTCATGATTCACCTTTTCTACTGTAATGACGGAAGATATCACCACAAGAGCGAGAACATCGAGAAACACACTGGCCTCTATTACTATGGGAACCGGAAGCAGGAACATTGCGAACAGAACAAGGGCATTTTCCTCTTCCACATAACCTACAATCTGTGTGAATGTGCTCCTCCTTGATGTTATCAGGAACAATCCCTGGAAGAATAAAAGGAGCGGAAACAGGAGATCCTGGGGCGAATCAGGCAGGGTTACGGGAACAAGCCCTGAAAACGCAATTGAATAGAGGATGAAGACGGATACAACCATGAAAACAAGGTCGACAAGAAATAGATACGGGACATTTATTCCTGACTCGAAGTAATATGCTTTTTTCATTGGTACCCTTGCAGCAAGCAGGTATGTTATCAGTACCCCACGCAGGAAGAAAAGCAGTATTCCGAGTATCAAAAGATCGATGGAATTCTCTGTATAAGCAAGTATGAATGCAATTGCTGCTATTATTGTAGATTGAACAAGCTGCCCTCTGATTGCAGAGATCAGGTACCTCTGTCCCTGAATATAGAATGCTGTAATCAGGACCGCAGCTGATGTGAGGTATATGGCAGAGCTGAAATTCATGGAATCACCTCACTCAGCAGAAGGAACAATATCGAGAATGTGAATGCGACGGCAAGGTAGTCAAGCACTTTGAATAACCTGACCTTTGCCAGGGTGGTCTCTATTACCATGACGATCAGAATAAGAAGAACAAACTTGCCTATCATGATCGGTATATCAAGCAGGAAACCAGGGGAGGACGCAGTGAGCCACCATGGAAAGAGGAAAACATTAAGCAGAACCGCTCCAAGCAGATATTGCTTGATATAAGAAGACCATTTGTTAATCGCGAGCAACTTGCCACTGTACTCATAGTTAAGCCCCTCATCGATCATTCCAAGTTCCTGCATTCCTGCACTTTCAAGCGGTATCTTCCCTGTCTCGTAAAGAAAGATCATGAAAAATGCAACTGTTGCAAAAACATGGACCAGGGTTAAGTTAGCTGAAGGATGAGATACAAGGAAGGCATTTGTAACATATGGGTTATTTGTGCCAGTTATAAGCGAAACTGCAATGAATACAGTTATCAGAGCACCTTCTCCAAGCACGTTAAAAGACATCAGCCTGCTCACCCCCATTGCAGTGAAATTGCTTCCGGAATCCATTGCTGCTGCCATTTTAAGAAATGCAGCAAGTGAAAATAGTATGGCCCCTCCGAGGAAGTCCGCACTGGCCGTAAATATTATTGGCTCCGGGATCACCACAGGGATTATCAGTGCTATAATGCAGTATACTCCGAACGCAACATATGGCACATACCTGAAAAGAAAGGATGAGTTTTCTGGAATGAGTGTGTCCTTCCGTAATAATTTGAAAATATCGTAATATGGCTGGAATATGCTTGGCCCCTTTCTGGATTCAACCATTGCCTTTATTCTTGCAAAAATTCCAGCGAACAGTGGGGATAAAAAAATAACAAATAGGAATTGTGTCAGTGTTTCTTCTATCAGCGTTATCATGTGTTAAACCACCGTTATCACAGGCGTTATCAACCGGCGGATGCCAGTGGTTTAGTCAGATGGAAACGCCATTCCACCTGTTTCCGGAATAATTCTTGAATATTTAAGACTTCCAATGCGGGACGGTCTTTATTTTTCAATCCTCCCAATGTTTGCTTCAAGATTATTATAAAGATTACAATACAGAAGGCAAAGATGGAAACGCTTACAATTGCGATTTTTTCAGATACCTACCTTCCCGCGAGGGATGGTGTCGTTACATACATAGAAACACTCCGGTCTGAATTGGAAAGGAAAGGGCATAATATTATCATAGCTACAGTGGCTGGAAAAAATGACATCATGAATAAAACTAAAAATGTTTACACTGTGAGGGGGCATAGATTTCCACTATACGATCAATACAAAATAAGCGTAATGCCATTCTCAATTGGTAAAAAACTACTTTCATCTGGAGCAGGCATTGTTCACACACAAACACCTTTCATGCTGGGTATAGCAGGTCAGCGATTTGCAAGGGCAGCGAAAATACCAGCAGTATCAACCTTCCACTCACTCGTTTTTCAAGAATCAGCCGTGAGGGGTTATCTGCCTAAGAATGAACATACTGTTAAATTTGTTGAGAAGAGGATAAAGAGCTACTTTTCATGGCATTACAGGCAGTATAATGCTGTCATATCACCATCTGAGTTTACAGCCAAAGTTTTACTTGACCACATAGGTCTAAATTCTATTATTATTAACAACGCTGTTGCTGTCTCAAGATTCGCAACAGAAATATCAAGAGAAGATGCCAAGAAAAAACTCGGATACGAGAACCGCAAAATAGTTCTGTTTCTTGGCAGGATCAGTAAGGAGAAAAACCTGGAGGTTATGATTAAAGCAGCCAAAATTATTGGACCCGAAATTGATTTTGTCATTGTTGGAACCGGTCCACACCTTGACTTTTATAAAACAATGGCGGGTGAAATGGGACTTGAAAATGTTAAATTTCCAGGATTTGTGGACGATCTTGAAATACATCTGTATCTGAAAGCGGCAGATATATTCTGCAACCCATCAAATTTCGAGGTGATGAGTACTGTGGATGTCGAATCACTTGCTGCCGGTACCCCCATTCTTGTGCCGTCTGAGACATCTCAGGAGGAACTTGTGCATGGAGGAAAATGCGGTCGTATTTTCATGAATTCGGATCCTGATGATCTCGCCAAGAGGATCAGGGAAATGATCCGCGACGAGGCAGATTATGATACACTTCCATACGCTGATCTATACCGCCCTGAAAATCATGTCAAGCACCTATTGGAATTATATAAAAAAGTGATGAATGAATATTCAGCTAATTCCTAGATTTTTCATGAGGGCATGGGCAGCTGCCAGATCTTCCAGGCCTATACCCATTGTCTTGAACACAGATCTTCCGTATTTTCCGGAATAATCCCTTCCATCAAATATGTCTTTCATCTCAATCATCTTGCTGAGGTCTCCGGTATCCTCAAATTCAGATATCTCTGCGGATTCCAGCCTGGCTTGGTTTAGGCTTTCAACTATAACTATTTCTGATTGTGAGACAGCTCTCGAATCCGCTTCCCTCCTATTGAGAAGATTTGCACCGCAGAGGTTAAGGTGATATCTTTCCCCCAGAATTTCTCCCCTAATAACCGGTTCAACCGTATCAGTTATCGAGCTTATTAGAGTTGCATTGCCCAACGCTTCACCAGGTGTCTTAGCTACCTTTATTTTGACAGCATGCCTGTCTTGCATTTTAGATGCGAATGATTCAGCATGCTTCATGTTTCTGGAAAAAACCCTTATTTCTGCCGGCCGAAACTGGTTCAAAATTCCTTCCAGCTGGGTTTCAGCCTGATAACCTGACCCGATTAGAGTGAAAACGGGATCATTTTCCCTGATCAGCATTCTTGATACAATTGCAGGCAGAGCTCCAGTCCTGAGCTGGCCGAGCTTGTTTGCCTCGATTATGCATAATGGTTTGTCGCCTGATGTATCGAATACCGTTACAACAAAACGCCCACCCCTCTTTGATGCATAATATGTTTTCAAACCAGCAATATGCCAGGGATCCACGGCAGCCGGCATTGTGTTGAAGATACCTCCATCAGCCTCTAGTCGCTGTCTTGGATAATAACGTGCTTTGCCATGGTTCAGGTAGGTCAGAGCTTCCTTGAGATCTCGGATCACATCGGACATAGAAAGATTTTCAGCGACCTCATCCTCAGTTATGTATCGCATACTTCAAAATATACCCGTTCTATTAAAATGGTTTGTTAATATAGAGTGAAGCGATATTCTTTCATGGATCTACCGTCTATTAGCAGGAAGAGACTACTCACCTATGTTGACATTAACAGGCAGTTCACACTTTCTATCAAAGAAGAAAAAGTTGAGCTTCATTTCTTTCCAAATACACCAGAAGCGATACAGCACTTCCCGGGTGGAGGTGAGGTGGAACACATAATGTTAGGCATATTGAAAGATGACGTCATATACTTCACAGAATTCATTACAAGAAGCAGCCTTGGTGAAACAAGAACCAAGCTGGAAGGTAAAGACGATCCTGTTATGGAGTGGCTTAAGTATGTGGACTAAAGAAGGGCGCCAAGTAGCACAGGCAGTATCACAGTCGCGTCCCCATACACATTGACGAATTCAGCATCCTCACGTATCTTCTTCCATGATATTGCCTCTTCGAGCTTGGCACCTGAGAGAGAGCCATCAAATTCCTGGGCTGTTGTGATGTAGACAGCATAATCAAGCCCCCCTCTGAACTGGTTCCACCATATTGTATGATGCTTGGATATACCGCCGCCAACCATCAAAGCACCGGTTTTCTTTGCATCAAATATAATATCAGACAGCTGATGTTCGTCGGCAAGAAGATTTATTTTAAAGTCCCTGTTTCGTTCGTAGAAAGACCAGAGCTGTGAGCCAAAAGAACCATCCATCATTCCTG
>JAKAUD010000127.1 GCA_021827885.1 Thermoplasmata archaeon
TGGTCATCGTAAGATATAACGGTGGTATCTTTGTGAACGCCGCATTTTCTCATGAGATTGACAAATGAATCTTCGTCCGGCAGGGGATGCCTGCCGCCATGCTCTCCTTTCTTCCCAGAGAGGTGTTCCTCAAGGTCAAGAAAATATGCCCCCGGAATGTGCCCTTCATTGTACATTTTTTTTCCCGCACTGAAGTCTGATAAGCGGAACCTGCAGTCAATAATGATAATATCCTTTCTATGAAGATTCGCCTTCAACCATCCTGCACTTACAAGATTATCTTCCATACAAGATTATTTCCTCAAGGATTTAAAGGTTGGAGTCTTGAGTTATTATTACTGACAGTAATAATTAGTTAATTAACTATTAAATGATTGTTTAAATCATGATATATGGTACTGCTTAGGGAAACCGTATCCCAGAGAAAATTCATACGATCCATGGAATTCCTTCCTGGGAAGCACCTCGGGAATTCCGACATGGATAAGGTATCGGAAAAGGTTTCCAGCCTTGTTGATGTAGTGACTGTACCGGAAAATCCCCTTGGAAATCCAGGGATCGATCCCATCCTGTCTCTCTATGCCCTTTCAGAAAAAATGGATTTCATTGCAATACCGCATCTTACCCCAAGGGATAAAAATTCACTGCATTTGAGGTCTCAGGCCATGAGTGCCCTGAAACTGGGCATCAGGAATTTCTTTGTGGTTTATGGCGACCCTATATCAGAGAGAATCCAGGCAAAGGAGGTCAGGGAGCTGGATGTTCTTGGAACAATTAGGACATTGAAGGATTCAAGGAACGAATTCAAGGGAACACCCGGGGAGATTTCAATGAACGTTGGGGCAGCTGCAAATCCACACAGGGAGAATGAGCTTGAAAACATCGAACGAAAGAGATCTGCAGGCGCTGACTTTTTCATTACCCAGGCCATATTCGATTCGGAGGCAATGAAGAAAGAATGGATCAATGGAAAGGATTACATGATCCTTGCAGGATTCATCCCGCTGAAGAAGAAATCGCAGATAGACGTAATGGAGAAGATGGGCATTAAATTCTCTCCTGATGTCAGGAGAAAACTGGAGAATTCTGACAACATTGAGCAGGATTCCGTCAGGGTCGTGCTTGAAATATTTGATGATATAAGGGATATGGTAAGCGGTATACACATTATGCCAATGGGAAAGACGGATCTGGCAAAAACTATTTTGGAGAGTGTTTAGTAGAATGATATATGATAAGGCAATTTTTGGAATTTATCCGAGGAGTGAAAGCCTCAGGGTTAGTATAGGCAGGTATGAGCGCGGTAAACTTGATGGAAACATCAGGGACATAATGGCAGATGAGAAAAGGAAGTTTTACAGGTTCGCAGAAAAGAACAATGTAGGCGTTGCTGGCGATCCACTTTTCAACTGGCATGACATATATCGCCCTCTTTTTTCCCTATTTTCAGGGCTTGAGCAGGGGGAACTTCACAGGTACAAAGAAACAAACACATTCTACCGGAAGCCTATATTTGCAGGGGATGTGAAACTCTCCTCTGATCCACTGAAGCCTGGAGAAGACGAATTCTCAACGCCTGTCTACCTTCCTGATGTGCATGGGTTGAGATATCTTTTCCTTCCCTCACCTTTATCCGTCCTAAGGGACGCTGAGAATGTGAAGGAAAAGAGCAGGAAGCAATTGCTTGAGGCATTTAAGGATCTAATAGATCTGGTTAAACATGATTTTACTATATTCTACGAGCATTATGACATTGACGGGAAACTGCTTGAGGAAATCTCGACTATTACAGATACGTCAGAGTCCATAGTGGTATCCCCACAATCAAATCTTGCAGCAAATAGTGATCTGCGAAAATACGGATTCAACGGAATTGTGTCGGGGAATCCTGAAGATCTTCAAAAAAACCTTGAATCATCTGGAACGAGCTTCATCCCATTCTGGAACTGCAGGCGAACTTCAATAGAATCGGCAGGATCAATAGAGAAGCTCCTGGATCATGTTAAGGGCAGTATAGTGGATTCGCAGAAATATACCATATGCAATACTGATTTCTTTGATTTCCTTCCACGGGAAATTGCCGACAGGAAAGTAGCATTTGACGGGGTGGCATAAAATGGTTAAGTTCATAACGCAGGAGATAGGAAGCCTGAGGAAACCGGAATATCTTTCCACAAAGTTCCACAGGCTCAGCGACAGGGAGAGATCGGAAATTGCGGCAAAAGCCGCGAAAGAGATGATAAAGAGATTTGAGGGTATCGGCATCGACAATCTCGGAATCGCCGGGGAGATGTATCGATGGGAGATGTACGAGCATCTTGCAAAATACGTGGAAGGAATAAAGTTCTACGGTCATGTGAGATCGTTCGATAACAGGTATTACCTCAAGGGCAGCGTGACATCAGGCCTCACCTTGAAGGAATCGCCTCATTCTGAGGAATTCGAATTTGTCCTGAATAACACAAACCTTGACGTGAAAGTACCAATAACAGGGCCATACACAATGATGGACTGGTCATTCAATGATCATTACGGAAAGAGGGAAGACCTTGCAATGGCATTTGCCAGGGTAATAAATGTAGAAATACACAACCTCAAGAAGATATGGCAAAGATCAGGCAGGTCTGGCTTGCTGCAAATACAGATAGACGAACCTGCAGGGACGACCCATAAGAATGAATCGCAGATCCTGATAGATTCCGTGAACGAATCCATCAAGGGTATCAGCGACTGTGAGTTTACCATACATGTCTGTTATACCAGTGGATATCCGGATTTCTTCAAATCCGTTCCTGAACTAAAATTACATGGCCTTAACCTTGAATTTGCAAACAGGGATACCGATTCATTGGGGATATCAGATGATGCAAGGAAGGGCTATACATATTTGAGAAATTACGTTGAGGCACTGGAAACAGCTGATCAGAGGATGTTCATGGGACTTGGGGTGATAGATGTCCACAGGGATTTCGTGGAGCCACCGGAACTTATCCGGGACAGGATACTCTATGCAAATAGAATCATTGGCGATCCAGGTCTTTTAAGAGTCAACCCTGATTGTGGGCTCAGGACTAGATCCATAGAGGTATCTTTCCAAAAACTTGAGAATATGGTAAATGGAGTAAAGCTTGCGGAGGATCAGATCAAATAGCGAAAGGAACGAGCATTTGGTGAGGCATATCAGTTAATGCCTCATTGCTTTCTAGCCGTGATAATGAAAGAAAAATTCATTCCAACCATTTTTTGCGAGAAGTAATTGATTCTATTTTCGAATAAACCGCACAATTTTTAAAAAAATTTAGTATTCAACGATTATTTCTCTATCATTCTCTATTATGTTGAAAAGTTTCAGGTCGCCACTATCATGGTAATCCTTCATTGTGACAGGAATCGGGTTGTGAATTATTTCTCCGGTCAATAGTGAAAATGTTATCTTGTGGCTTGGGCAGGTGATGCAGCTTTCCGGTTTGAGCTTGCCCATGAAAAGCGGACCCTTGCGATGGGGGCATTTTGAATCGTATGCAAAATATTTTCCTTCCCAGAATGCGACCGTGAGATCAACATCAGGAAGTTCGAATCTTCTTTTATCACCTTCCTTGAGGGAATCCTTATTGATCTTTATGGAAGGCAAGGAAGCTTACTCCTTCTTAGAATCGATAAATTTCCAGTCGGACTTCAAGGACCCTTTTCCTCTCTTCTTATGGAGGTAGTTTATGCATGATAGGGCAGCAACGGATCCCTGGCCTGCGGATATTACGGCCTGCTTGTAAGGGATATTAGTCACGTCACCGCATGCGTATATCCCTGGCTGGCTTGTTGCACAGAATTGATCGACAATAACTTCCCCTTCCTTGTTAAGGTTGACCAGATCGCCAACAAACGACGTTTTCGCTACATAACCCATTTCGACAAACACTGCCTCCACAGGCAGTTTTTGCTGCTCTCCCGTTTTGGCATCTTTTAGCATTAAATACTCCACGTTCTTGTTTCCGGATATCTCCTCTATCTCCTTTTCTGTAAGGAAAGAAACATTCTCGTGAGCCTTCACATCCTCAACCATATCTGAACTTCCCGATATTTTCTGTCCCTTTTGAATAACGGAAACTTTCGATGCAACAGTGCTCAGGTAAAGGGCAGCCTGGAGCGCATGATCTCCTGCACCTGCAACAGCCACTTCTTTGCCTTTATATAATGGGCCATCGCATATGGAGCAATATGAGACTCCAAGCCCCTTGAATTTGTCTTCTCCTTTCACATTCAGGTCTCTTGGGGTCTTTCCAAACGCAAGGATAAGTCCCTCGCTTTCAAATTCTCCGCTGAATGTTTTTACCTTGAATAACTCCCCGGATTTTGATATTTCGGTTACCTCATCGTAGACGAATTTCACGCCATACAGGGTTGCCTGTTCCTGAAATTTTGAGGCAAGGTCGAACCCGGAAATTGAATTGAATCCAGGATAGTTCTGGATATCTGTTGTAAGAAGTCCCTGCCCGCCAATATCCTTTGTTATTAGCAGGGTATTCATCCCCTGCCTTGCTGAATATATGGCGGCGGTTAAACCTGCAAAGGCTCCGCCTATGATGATAATATCATTGTCCATTTTAATTCAACAACTTCTTTATTCTCGCATCAAGCATGGGTTTTGGCACTGCGCCAATGCTCATGTCAACCATTTTTCCGTCCTTAAACATAAGCACGGTTGGAATGCTTCGAATGTTGAATTCAGTCGAAACACTTGGATTCTCATCCACATTCAACTTTCCAAACGTAACCTTGCCAGAATAATCCTTCGCCAACTCCTCTATTACTGGGGAAAGATATCTGCAGGGTCCGCACCAGGCTGCCCAAAAATCAACCACCAAAATCTTCTCTGTCGCAACGCTGTTCTTAAAGTTCTCATCATTCAATTCTATCGGTTTCACTTCTTTCACCTTTCCTGACATAATATCTTTAAGCATCTTCTGCCTAATCATTTCAATGTCATCATTGACCCTTTCTGTCAACCTATTCACCTTAGATATTACAATAGGATATTGATTACTGATTTAAGAGTTTTATGGTATTGCTAAAACCATGCAAAACTATAAATTAGGCAGATCAATTACTAACAGATGTCCGGTGGAAATTCCCTTTACAAAGTATCATTGAAAAGTGCATGTTGTGATGACCTTTTAACCTGCCTTTTCATGCTTGGACAGACAGATATATTGCTATTCAACTGCATGGCATTCAACAGTGAGTACACACTTGATGATCTGGCGCAACTGTCAGGGAAGGACAAAACCACAGTGTTCAGGTCATTGCAGAAGATGGTCAGCATTGGGATTGTGATAAAAAATACGAAAACTATTGCAAGAGGTGGATATTACCACACCTATTACCTCAGTGACATGGAAAATATAAGGAAAATCTCACTTGAGCGAATAAATGCAACGCATGATGGATTCCTGCAATTATTAGATCAGCTTCTCAAGGATATATCCATGAGAATAAAGCCCGTTGAGAGTTCATCTAATTAGGATAATAAACCCTGCAATGAGTCCAAACAATGTGCCTATAACAAAACCGCCACCGCCTATTATGGCAACTAAGCTTAGCAGCATTATAATGAATCCATTGACGAAATGGTCTCTATTCGTTCTTCTCATTCTGTCTGTGATACCGAAAATGGTGGCTCCGCAAAACATTGCTATAAGGGCAAAGATTACTCCAGTTACCCCTGTGAGCACAATAAAATCAAATGAAACTCTGTGTATAGCCAACCCTACTGATGCAAACAGAGTTCCAATTAGGATTAGGAATCCGTTAAGAACGATTAATACCGCACTGAGTAAACCCAGAATGTAGGTTAAATCTCCTGCTGCTGCCCTAGATGACATTATACTCAATCAATTAATAAGTTAATAATATTGCTGATTGCGACAAACGATTTGATTTAGCGGTCACTATCTCCTTTTTTTGCAATTACACGATTCTTACCTGCTCTTTCAGTATATTTTCCTTGAGATGAATATTTATGGAGCTAAAAGTTAGAATGTCAACCTTGATTCCTATTTCAGCTTCTATTGCTTCTTTCAGCGATATTAGATCAAATAGACCACATCCATCAAGAAACTCTACAATCAAATCAAGATCGCTCTTGTTATTGTATGTTCCCCTGGCTCTGGAACCAAAAACGGATGCTCTCATAATTTTAAACCCGTTAAGTATTCTGGTAACCTTTTGAATAATCTCCTCGTTTGAGAGTATAGTTCCTTTTTTCTGTGTGATGATGTTAACCAATCCCTCGCATGATAAGAGGCTATTTTCTTATAAATAGCTACCCTACTTAAGCATGACTATGGCGGAAATTGTCCGGTAGATTTATTGACATGTGTCATCACACTTTCAACGAATTTCGCAATAGATTGGCTTTATCCATCAATTCATCATTGT
>JAKAUD010000179.1 GCA_021827885.1 Thermoplasmata archaeon
ATCGTATTCCTGATTCAAGAGAGTAAATTCCAAGTTTCTGGACGGTGGGGAATATATCATCTCTTGATGACACTCTTCGTATCTTGTGTATCTGGCAGTAGTGTTTCACCGCTTTCCATTGGATATATTTATTGAGGCGCCTGAATATCTGTGAGGCGTTTGTGTGGTTGTAGTAATTGTGCCATCCCCTGATGAGGTCATCGAGTCTACTGATTACGTACATCATGGGTATTTGATGTGCTGTTCGTTTCTGAAATACCTGTTTGACCCCTTTCCTGAACTTGTTTATTGCCTTCACTGAGGGGTAGTTGTAGCTGACGTTTTTGTTTCTGATGGGACTCCATTTCCTCACGAAATGGATCCCGAGGAAGTCAAAACATTCTGCTGCTGTTGTTATTTTTGATTTCTCCGTGCTCAGTTGCAGGCCGAGAAGGGAGATGATCCTCTTCAGCATGGTCATTGCTTTTTCCAGATCCCTGTCGGTAAGAATGACCATATCATCCGCATAACGGATGATCTGCGCATTCTGCCCCTGGCGATCGTTCTTCCTCTTTTTAACCCACATGGTGTCCAGCTCGTTCAAGTATATGTTTGCAAGGAGCGGTGAGATAACGCCACCTTGTGGCGTTCCCATGTCTGGATACGTGACCCCGCTCCCGTGGACAACACCTGCCTTCAGCCACCCCCTTATGAGCTTCAGGATGTATGGATCAGCAATCCTCCTCATGATGAAGAATATCATCTTTTCGTGATCGATGTGATCAAGGAATCCCATGATATCGATATCTATGACATTTGTGAGACCGAAGTTGAGATATTTCCTGATCTCTTCCGATGCATGCTTTGCTGATTTGTGTGGTCTGTAGCCATAGCTGAAATCCTGGAAGTCTACTTCAAATATTGGCTCTATGATCGACTTGACTGCATGCTGTACCACTCTATCCTTGACCGTTGGTATGCCAAGAGGACGCTTCTTTCCATTTTCCTTCTGTATGAACACCCTCCTGGCATTACTGATCCTGTATGTCTCATCGATGAGTTCCTGCTGGAGTTTGATGAGAAACTTATCTGCCCCGTATGCCCTGATGTCCTCTACTGTCTGCTTGTCGATGCCTGCGGTTCCATGGTTTGCCTATACCTTTTCCCAAGCTTCCTCTAAGATATCCAGCCTGCACAGCTTGTCATGCAGGCCGTAGAATTTCCTTTTCGGTTCCTCCTTAGCCTTTTGGTAGAGCCTGTTCCGGAACAGTCATATCCTCGTACCTCCCCATGTTTCATGGAAGGAATGGAGTCCTCCCCTGACCTGAACAGGCGTGCATACAGTAAGGCCCCTTCCCTCCGTGGAGGTTATGCTGTCATTCACGTCATGGATACTATGAGCCTCTCCGGCTCCTTGTGATGCTTTGCGGATCTTTTCGCCTTTCCAGTTTATGGATGCCGCTACCATTACTCAACCACCTCTCGTGGCATGTTCATGGACATCATGAGGTCTCCCGGTTTAGAGCATATGGCTTTTATCACATGCCACCGAAACGACACCGGGGAAGCAGGGGAAATGATCCTGTTGTTTACTGCCCCTGTATAAGCCTTCGCCACAGGTCGACTGGCTCTATTCCCATGTGGAATACACGAAGGAGCAGAGGGATCTGCTGGAGAAACTCAAGATTGAACTGTAGTGATAAAACAAGGCGAAGATGGGCTAAAGGCTCCTTTGCACAAACCCATCTTTCCAATAACGCCTATATTGCCTTTAACATTGAGTAAAGGTATTCTAGTCCATCATCATCCATCACCCTTTTGCTACCAATATTACGTAATTCTCTCAGGGTTGGCCGAGTGGAATGCAATAAAAGCTTAATGTTGATTATAAAGTTCCTAATTGATTCCAAAAGAAACGTGATGAAATCTCCTTCGCCTCTTGTTATTTCGAGCAGACTTCTGATAACAGTGTCCTTAAATATTCGTAATGGGGTTAAATTTGTGAATTTTGAGAATCTCGTTACTTGACCTATCCTGGCTTGGTAACTGTCTAGCGCAAAGATTGGTTTCGAGAGACGTTTAGCGTACTTGATTGTCCCAGATTCTTCCATTCTTGTTCTATGCGCAAAAACTATGTGAGAACACTCTGACATAGCATCTATTATGTCATTATCGGTATGATTTCCTATAAAAACATTAACAAGTACGTCTTCGAAATAACTGACTTGTTTATCATATATATTAATCGACATATTTTTTCTTTTCCCGTATTTTCTCTTGAAATCAGCGATTTTCCTCTCTGCGTCTGGGTCAATCGGATTTACACCCAGTATTAGTTTCGCATGAATTTTTAACTTAAAGGCCAAGGAAATTATGTCCTCAATTCCCTTCTGCTTCCCAATAAAACCAAAAGTCCCGATCCTTATTTCTTCAGCCTTAACGGACCTCTGGACATTGATATTTTTATAAGTTAAATGAGGAAGAATTGAATATTTCTCAATATTATCATATTCTGCTATTTCTGGGGACCGATAGGTGACTATGAGACCGTAGTTAATCAATCTACTCAGAGATTCTGAAGACTTCCTCAGACTTCCGTGATTTTCTAGTATTACCTTTGTTTTTTCATTGAGAAGCATTACAATATCTTTGAAGAGTTTATCAAAATGCCCATACCCTGGATGGTATTCAATTACTACTAACGAACTTTGGACTGATCCAGCGTTATCAGTCAAATTTACCAACATACCATACTCTGTTTCCAGTCTCTCCTTGAGAATTTTAGAATATATATATATTCCATCTTCTTTCCCACTGTAACATATTATGTCTATTCTTTTTGGGAGCAAATTCCCAGCTTCTTTGACGTCTACTCTGAATATTTGGAAACTGCTATTTTCTTGACTCGTCATTCTTGTATTAAAAATAGTGCCCTTTGATGCATTTGGACTTAACGGGTTAAACGAAACATTGTCTGTTGAAAGATCACCGTTGATGTCAAAATTGCTTGCTATGATTGCTCCATCACCTTGAGCATACTCAAAAAGACCCTCATTAAAATCGGATTTGCTGACTAAAATTACCTTAAAAAAACGCAAAGGAAAATGTAATATAAAATCTTTCTGATAAAAGTAACGGATATTAGTGTAACAGGGATTGTTATACACATCTTTTTGCTTATCAATCAGATACAATTTCTCATAGCCATTACTACAAAGGTACAGACAAAGAGAAAGATTCTTGGAACCGATGAAAAGAATTCTATCTGTCTTTAGGATGTTTAATTCCAGTAGTATTTTTTCCAATTGATTTGAGTTCTCTTCGCAAATTAAAGATGAGTTCAACAATGTTAATCTTTATTTATAATTCGGTTAATATCTTTACGTTTCTAATCAGTTAAGTTTACGAACATGTAGCGACTAAAGCCGTAAGAATCTAAACCTTTTTTGCAATTGTTTTTGTCTATACGGATGAGAGCATGATTAGCTGATTACGTCCTAGTTGAACTTCTTACGTTCGAGGTAAGAGACGGTATTTCACGCCCTTCCTCATAGTGATTAAAATATCATTTCGTAGCGGAGTGATATTCCTTTTACTCCAACCTTCAAACTTGACGAATTTGGGAAAGATATTATTAAGAGTTCCTTCCTAGTTGCATAAACTATTATAATGCATCAATACTAGAACTCAAACTCTAAAGTATCGCAGCACGGGTCATTCAGGTATGCCGTTGAAGGTCTTGATGTTATAATCCAGATCAATATTTCCTTAACGCAAATGAAGTCTAATGCCAAACCGTGAACTTACTTTGCCAATGTTACGATTCTGTCTTTCCTTGAATCGGTTCATTTATTACCATAGTTCTTTAATTTCTTCTCATCTTACAGTTACTTAACATGCTGAAATTAACCGCATATATATTTAAGAATCATAACGGTGGCGAATATATATGGTTTAGGAGAGTTGCGGAAAAACTTGGTCTAACAGTTATTGTTTTCTGGGACAATGAATCAAACAAATTATTACTCAGGCCATCCGGCATGGCCAACCGCGCAGTTTGGTTGATTATTAGACTGATATCTGGAAAAAATAAGGAAAGACAACAGGGCTTATATAGCCTACTTGGAACTTATACCTATAGGATACCCGTGGACAGAGAGCCAATACTGATGAGCAGCACGTATGTTCCATTACCTCGTTCTAAGAACATTATTGCTTATATTCACACACCCTCTAGATTCCTCACTATTGATTTTCAGGATGAAATTATTAGGAATTCCCACAGGCCGTTAAAAATTATATACCTACGATTATGGAAACTTGTTTATTATTTTCTTTATAAAAGTTCTATGTCCAGGGCAGCAGTAATAATAGCTAACAGTGTGAATACGCAGCAGCGTCTTAAGAAATACATGGGTCTGGATTCTGTTGTAATTCACCCTTCTGTAGATATTGAGCACTTTCATTGTGAGAAGCCTGATAACTATTTTTTCCTACCATCTAGGATTTCACCACAAAAGAATCAGCTTCTTGCCCTTAAAGCGTTCCGAATTTTTCAGGAGAGTAGAAAGGATTTCAAACTTGTTCTTGCCTCTACCATTTTAAAATCTCAAGAGAATATCCGGTATCTCTCATCCGTTAGAGAGTTTATTTCCAAAAATAATCTTGCTGTCGAGATAATGATCGGTCTTGATAGAACAGATATCATAAAATTATATTCTTTATCGTTCGCTTGTTTGTTTACAGGTAATGATGAGGATTTTGGTCAAGTTCCTGTTGAATCCATGGCGTCTTCAAAACCCGTAATAGCAATTGAGGAAGGGGGGATGACAGAAACCATAAGGAATGGCGTGACAGGTTTTCTCGTATCGGATGAGTATCAGATGGCAGCGAGAATGCTCGAATTAGCTGATAATCCAGAAAAAGCACAAAAAATGGGAGAGAAAGGTAGAACAATAGCTGAAAGTGAGTTTTCAGACAGTGTTTTTATTGAAAGGTTTAAGGAACTTGTCTTAGATCTTGGTTTAGCACAAGCATAAGAGCACTCAAAGTTAGGGATCTAAGACTCTAGTATTTCATCTCATTATACATTTTTCTCAATTCATTTTCCAGAATATAGTACGCTGTGCTTTTCTGCCTGCCCGCGTTTTTGTTACTTGCGCCAGATTCTAATTCTCTACCGCAAGTGGAGATAGCTCCAGTCTTTTGCAATCTTCATCTACCTTACTGAGACTGGTTCTCGGTCAGCAAAGTCTTTCTTCAAAAGCTAAGTGCATTGGAACTAAAGTTATCATCGCTGGTATCCTCTTCTCATAACATTCCCTAATTACTTAAACTTCAAGAATAAAGTTTAGGATAGAGCGCCTGAGCCCAGTACCGGTTTGCAGTAGAGAGAAAAGTAAGGAAGATCAGCTTCATTATGTCCGTGTGAGGAGCTATATCCCGATAGTGAAAAATAGTTATTGTGATTCTTATTTTTTCAGAAATGGAAATATCCTGAATCTCAAAGAGTTTGCACTTTATTATCCATTCGGATATCTTGAAATTGGTAAAGTACTTCGCGTTATCAGCCGCTAAATGCTGTTCCATTATGAGTGTGCTATCCTTAGCTGCCGTAGCGTACTTTAATATTTTTGCCGGATCCGATGATCTGCTCACTCCACTCACATGCCGTCTGTATCTAGTTAAGTGATCCGGGATCACAAGGATCTTGGCCCCATAATCAAGTGCACAACTAAACCAGAAAGTATCTGTTTCGCGATCAGTCTTGTTCAATAGATCCACATATTTTAAAGCCAGTCCTCTGCTTATAGTCATAGAGCTGGAATTATAGCTTGCCATTTGCGAAAGCATACTTCTTATAACCGTTCTGTCTCGCGTAGATGCATCATATGAGATAGGGGTGAAATTCCTGCTCTTTGATAGTTCGGTTCCCGAGATATCCGTGAATACCATGCCATTGTGCATAAATGACAGCTTATCGTCCTTTGAAAATTCAAGCAGAACCGTCTTTAGTTTGTGCTTTTCAAATACATCATCATCGTCCAAAAAACATATTATTGATCCTTTTGACCTTTTTATAGCGAGCGCATGCTTATTGCTCAAGTACTGTGCTTGTGTATATATTGTTATGACCATGTTTTCTTGCAAAAACTCATCAATGCTTTCATCGTCAAAATTCTTAACCACAATTATTTCATACATCTCCCGTGAAAGGGACTGGTTAACTACCGAATTCACGGCTTCCTTCAGGAATTCTCTTCTATCCTGCGCGCAAATAATCACGGATATGAATTGCGGGGTACTCACGAAAGGATCACTGACTCCAAGATTTGGTTAACATTTTAACGTTCATTAATGATACGGTTTGAAAACATTTGACTGTGAAAACTTGAACCAATGTCCTCCAAAGTCATAGAAACT
>JAKAUD010000018.1 GCA_021827885.1 Thermoplasmata archaeon
GTCTTCTCCAAGGGAAAGCAAATCATTATGGCCCTTTTCAATGGTTGGAAAATTCTCCTCTAACTGTTGAATCAAACTTTCGGTAGTAGGGGCACCTGCTGAGACAGAGCAACCAGCTCCCATAAAAAGAGTGGCCTTTCCTGATTTTATCTTAACGATTATATCCTGCAAATCTTTTTCTGTCTTGGAATCCATCACCAACCGCTCCAAATTTTGTATTCGATAATTTTTAAAACACAACTCAATTTATATTAATGAACTTTGCTATGGTGAGTAATAGTTCAGATATGTAAATTCTCAGATCAGCCTTCTGTCCTAACATAGTTAGCCTCACCTTTCTTTAACATTTCCATTGAACCGGGGTGGAACGTACCTTCCCGCCTTTTCTCAAACACACAAGCATTCATGGATACAATTTGAAAAATTTACAGAAACTTTTCAAAAAGTCAGTTTTTCTTCATAATTACGATGTATTCTTTGCTCATTGTTTCTTCTGTTATTCCTGTCTTGTTCGAAGGGCTATTCCTCAGGGGCATCCTTTTATTTGGAATCACTCTAGTAAATGTATCAAAGTGTGTGAATCCGCACTCTTGATAAAAGCACCTAATGGCATCATCTGTTGGCAATTTTACGCCAGCAACAATTCTATTCGCAACAACATAGCATGAATACCCATTATTTTTTATCAACTTGGATACATTTTCTATTGATTTCTGAAGATCTGAATAAAAGGCGGACACTTCAATCCCCCTTTTGTTATTCTTTGAAAACACTTCAGAAATAGCTTTGTCTAGAGATTCGCAATCAAATTTCTCCAACTCCTTTTTCCTCACTCCTCCCATTGAGAGTTTGTCCACATCTTCCTTATAAATTCCAAGCCACATGGATGATAATTTAGAGTATTGCCCATATGCCACTGTTGTGTGAGAATCCCCATACGGAGGGGATGTTATCACTATGTCCACGCTATTCTTCTTTGCTATGCTAGGAGGTAGTTGATTTACGGTGTTGAACAATTTAATCTTTGCATCTGGCATTAAATCCTTACCAGCCATATATGCATGAAATTCCCTATATCCCTTGAGATTCCTTGACAATTTTTTATTCATTGTTGAAAATGGATCAGGGTTGTGCTTGATTAATTTATCAGGAGCATATCTATACAATTTAAATTCACTTTTTCTTGTGTTAGAGCTTTCCCTTATGGTTTCACTGGCTGCAACTTTAAAAAAATTCTTAATTTTTGCATCCTTTATGTTTGAGATATACCTCATTATAAGCCCTATTCTATTTATGGCATTCTCCTTGAACCAGAAATTTAAGTTATTCCAATCTATAATCTTTGGATTTCCCTTTGGAACCATTGTAAAGGAAATAAATTTATTTATTTCATTCTCAAGATCCTCAATTTTTGTCAGGTAATCCGTCTTTGCTGTTGAAATTAGTTGAGCCAACGGGTTAATGTCAGTCCCTATGACGTTTAACCCCTTTCTAACGCCCTCAACCAATGTGCTTCCAGAACCACAATATGGATCGAATAAAAGACTCCCTTCCTTTATATTGAGAATTTCTATGATGGAACTTGGGATTTGCGGTATCATCCTTGCAGGATAATCATGGTAAATGTGAGTGTATTCGCGGGTATTGGCATCTGCAAATGTCCAATCTTTAAGGCCTGTGTATTCTATCATGCTTTCTCCATCTTAGGTATTATTCTATCCCTATATGCAAAGCAATCTTGAAGGTTTCTTTCAAGAACCCTAAATCCAGTTCCGTGATCATGTGGCTTTCCTGCTTGCTTATGCCCCTCTGGGTACATTCCGATTCTTAGTTCAACCTTAACGATGCCATTTTGAATGAGCTTGATAAATCGTTCAAATGAGAAGCCCATGAGCACCCACGCTTCATTATAATTGAATTCTTCATTATCTCTAGTCCCCCTTACGTCAGCTTTTACCAGCAATACCCTATGCATCTTTGCCTCAAAGGAATTTCTTAACGTTTCATAATCCCAGCCGCCATAAACCTTTCCATTGACACCCTCTATAAGGATCTTATTTTCTGTCAACGTAATTCTTAATGCTGGCCTTCCTTTTATTTCAGTTATTCTGCTTCCATATAGATCCACATGAAGAACATTTTTTGAACTGTTTGCGTCAGGTGGATAACCATAATCTCTCAATAACTCTTGAACTGAACTTGAAGGGCTAGGAGTTTTAGTGAAAAGGGATATCATAGAATTAGAATCTTTCCTCATTGACTTCAACTCAACTTTTTCACCGTTAGGGCCTGGAAAGTTGTTTTCTTTGATTCCAAGGAGTTCCTCTAAAGTCTTGCCTATTCCAGTATCATGCTTCCTTTGAGAAGGAACCCATTGGTTGCTAATCTCATTGAGCCTGTCAACGAGTTCATTGAAGCCTTTCATTTAATTCAATAATGCCTTTTATTAGATTAAGAAATCGATCAGTCCAATTCTATAAAATATGCAAAGGAATTAAAAACTGCACAAAGGTAGGATTCAAACTAGGATCTGAAGACCAAGATGTTGAGATATATTGAGGATGTGAACAATGAACCTATTAAATTCACATGGAAATCGAAGATGGATGAGATGCCTATGAGGATCATGACATAATATTGTAATAATATTATGGAAACGTTTTACTAGGTTCATGTAGATGACACTTTGGTAAATTTAACAAGATCTTGTGGGATAAATATAGTATTTAAGTCATCGACATTCGAAAGTTCCTCCCCTTCATTAAAAGGTCACCAGTCATTAGGACTGAACCTGAAAGTCTTGCTATGTATGTGATTTTTTCATCATCTTTGTCAGATTTTAGCAAAATTTCCATTTTTCTACTCAATAGTTTATACTGCAATATTATATGATTTTCCCTGAATAGAGTTATAATTATAATTGAATCTGCACAATCACCTTTTCAGTATGAAATTATATCAATGCGACTTGCAGCTTCCCGCTTACAGCAGGTTTGATCTTACAAAATATGGTTCCGATGTCTACCATAGAAAGAATGGATAATTTTATTAAAGTGTAGTAGATTGTTAAATTATTGTCCAGTTCAGCAAAAAATCAAGAATCGGCAAACGAATCAAATGAACCTATTTTAGTCGATTTACCTATTGATTCTTATAGAAACTCAGAGCTTAATTTTAGTAAGGAATTAAACAATGTCCACATAGAAGTTAAAAATTTTGCGGATTCTATAGTTACAATAAAAACGGAGGTGAAAGATGCCATCAAAAATGCTGATTCAAGTGTTCAAACTTCTTTCAGTAAAATAATCAATTACACTATTATGATTGGTATTGCAGCTTTTATTACAATAATTGTGGTTCTTGAAGGTTACATCCTATTCGACGTTCTCCATGCCGTATCACTACTGAGCGCTTTGATTAGTGCAATTTCATCACTTTTTTTAATTATTGGATTTTTTGCACTGTCTTCAATCTATATTAAAATCGTGCTTAATAAAAATGGGAACGAATCTGGTATAGTAATGAGCCGATTAGGCTCGATTATAGCTTTCATTGAAGATATGGGCATTAAAGCAGAAGGTGTAACAAAAATAGCGTATGTTTTATCAGGAGCTTTTCAGAGAATACTCGATACACGAGACAAAATCAAGGAGTTTGAAGAATTTAAGAGCGGACTTAAATTTGCATTAAGCAAATATGACATTCTGGACACCAACATTGAAAAAGAAATTGACTCATTTGGCTATTTCGAGACTGATTCTAATAGAGAAACTGTTTGGATCGATGAACTATCTAAAAAACTCTGCACTCAGTTCCTGATCCACGAATTAAAGGTTCCCGCAAACATAATAAACCTTATCTATCTTGATTATCGAAATCTATCTCATAAAAACACCATCTGGAAAGAAATATTAAAAGAAGACAATACTATGGTTTTCAGCAAAATACTGGAATCGTCAAATTTGGTTAATATGAGTTCTATTAAAGACAAAAGTAAAAAACAAGAATTTCTAGAACTTATACTGAAATCTTTTAATGATGGGTATTCCTTGTATGATCTTACACAATCGACTGCACGTTACGATGAATTAATCCACAAAATTGAGCGGTCCCTTGAAAGTGTTCTTGTTGCTATAAAATCTGAAATCAGACTGGAACAACTCTTCCTAGAAATTCCTAAATCCCTCAGTTTAGTTAAGGAACATTACTTAAAAATTCTATCAAACCAAATTCATATGAGCCCAGATACCACTAATTTCCTATTCTACAATGATTTTGATAAAACTAAACTTACAGATATAATTAGTACAAGTAACCTTAAACAAGTTATGCAAATTTCTGAAGAATTAGTGAAATACGGGTTATTGAAAACACGACTTTCTCCAAATACGATCGCAAGAGTAATTAAGAGTTACAGGGATCAATCAGTCGATTTCTCCAGACTCAAAGATGAAATTTCCAAGAAAGAGGAATTGATAGAGATAGTTAATTTCACACTTCCTATTCTTAACGACTACGGAATAGAAACGATCGGTAAAGATGAAGTCATAAATTCCATCATAATTTCAAATGAATATTCTGAAGTTGTTGCTTCAACCTCATATGTTAGAGCTCAAGGCTACATCCAACTTCTGAGAAGGCTTGCCTTCACTGGGGAGCTGAACAAGGATATAAGAGAGTTGCTCATCCTCGAAAATGAAAAAGTCGTTTATCTATCATCTCTTGTTGCTATTCTGCTAAACTTGAGGGGAAATCTATCTGGCAGGGATGTAAACAAGGAATTAAGCTCGAATTCCTCGCTTGTGAACGTATTATACTTATTTCAAAAAAGAGGCACAGAGGGAATTCAACGTGATTTTGGCGTTCTTTTAGCAGATTGTGTCAAAAAAGTAATAAGTGGTGATTTGAATGGAATAGATGGGCCATTGTCATATGAATTTGGAGCCATATTTTCAGACACTGGGAGAATTACAAATTATAACTTTCTAATTCATTCTAAAGTTGAATCAACCATTGAGATTTTCAAGAAAGAATCAACCAAAATATGGGAAAATCAGTTACTAAGGGATATTATCTCTTCTATTCTCAACGAGACATGGAAAGTTGATGATGTTAGGGACATGGTACTGGGAAATGCAGTTACTGCATATATGATTGTTAAGCCACAAAAACCATCAGAATTCAGAGAAAGTTCTCGTCTTATGTCTTATATTAAGGAATCAAATATTGAAGAGATACGGAAGATTGCAAGGGATACGGTTGAGCCAAGAGATGTTGTTGGAACGCCCGATAGCCTCATAATGTTTAAAGATGCAGGGACAGCAGTTAGAATTGGGTTGGTGCCCCCTGGACTTTCTTTTGAAAAATTTGTAAAATTATTTGATTCCGTAGTTAGCGAATACCTGCACCGATACAATCAAAATCTTCCTATGCACTTGATCAGAGTATCAGCTTCGGAGAGTTCATTTTATCTCACTGGAGCCCAATATACAGATATTTCTTCATTTGAAAATCAAGGAGTGCTATCTAAAATAAAAGATTTGATCACAACAGAAAAATACATTTCAACCGATTATCAGCTCGCACTATACTCCTCATTGAAGCTAGAAAAAAAATATACATTGAAGGAGACTATTATTCTGCTGTTTGAACAAAACAAAAGCATAATATTTCAGCATTTGTCAAAGGGAATTTTTGATACTCTTCGTAAATACTGCGATGAGAAAAATATATCATTGGACGGTTTTGTAAATAAGTTACTTAAATCAATAAGGGTTAGTTCTATTGCAGACTTTATTGTGTTGATAAACCGTACAGATAATGATAAAGAAAGGAAAAGTCTTCAACAAAGAATTAGTCGAGCCATATCTGTCAACCTTATGGTAGGAAAAGAAGAGCCCTATGAGCTTAAAACTTTGAGTTCGGATTTGGCGGAAAAACTGATCGAATTTTCAAAAGCTTTGAGAGATTTTGGTTCATAATAAAAGCCATCCAGTGAACGATGGTTCCTATGAAGAAGTCTCAGGTAAAGATTCCATATTTTACCTTTTTCCCCAATTCAATATATTCCAACGCCATGGTTTGCAGTTGCAATCGTTTTCATCTTGATCCCTGTCTTCAGCATTTCCTCTGTGTCTGACTATGCCTGTTCCTCGAATACTCTTTTAATGTGCTCATCCATTTCCAACTGGTAGCCAGTGGTAAAGCAGAAGTCTATAAATTCCTCCCACTTAACGCCTGCATCCTCCACGTCTCTACGGTACCTGACATCATAATGCAGTAGGATCGCACCGTTCTTGAACAGCTGTATAAATTCCTCTTTCAGCAGTGGCAACAGTTCCCGGTGTGCAGCTTCCTCAAACGCCTTAAACAGTTGAGACTGTACTTTGCTG
>JAKAUD010000008.1 GCA_021827885.1 Thermoplasmata archaeon
TGGTCAAAACATTAAATTACCAAGGCCAGTATGTACACAGATTTAGATTCAATAGTATGCGAAGGCAAATAAATAGAAGATTAACTAAAATACGTGAATATAATGATAGTGTACATGATTTGCTGTAATTTCGAAAAGATCCTGTACATTTCCTAATTCTCCTCCATATTAATATATCTTCTCCCCGTTCTCCACTCTTCATTTATGTCTATCATTATTGTCACAACAAGTCTCAGAAGAGACTGTTCTGATGGAATTGCCCTTATCTTTTTCTTCCTCCTCTTGAATTCCAGGTTAAGCCTCTCCAGCACATTCGTTGTTCTCATTCTCTTCTGGCATGATTCACTGTACGCCTTGTAATTGTACAGTGAAGGGTACCATCTCCCGAGCATTTCAGATGCCTTGTCCATGCCATCTTTAACAAGAATGTCCTGTCCCCTTGACACCAGTGATTCATTCTCCTGCGCCTGCTTTATGATCTGCATGACAGATGACTGCTTCTTCTTCGGAGTTAGTTTCATCAGATTGCGCAGGAAATGCACATGGCAGAACTGCCATGCCGTGCCCAGGAAGAACCTTGTTTCGGATTCTTGTATGCCCTTATGCCCATCAGATATTACAAACTCCATGCCCTTAAGCCCTCTGTTCTTCAGAACGTCAAAGAATGATTCCCATTCCATATCCATTTCTGAACCGCAGAGCTTGCAGGATAGAATCTCCCTCCTCCTTCAAGTATTAGTGAAGGGGAAATATGGGCTATTTTCCACAAGGTTAAAGCTTCCTTCTCAACCCTTAATTGACACTTATGAGACGAGGAAAAATGAATACATGGAAACAAAGTTCAAGGAATTTGAAGAGAAACTGACAGGAGATCCAGGGATTCAAAAGATGGAATCCCAATGACTTGTGGGGAGTGTGATTATTCCTGGCAGTACCATGGTTTTCTGAGAATGGCCACATGTCCTAACTGCAATTACAAGGTATACATTGTAGAAAAGGAAGCTAGGTTAAATGGTTTTGATGCAAAATGTAACCATTGCAGCTATGTCTGGAGATTTACAGGTCAAGCAAAAAGAACAACATGTCCAAATTGTGAACAGAAAGTGGTCACTGAAAAGAATAAGGTCCCGGATTCTGATGATTCCAATGTAACCATTTGAAATGTGCTCAAGGACAAAAGAGGACGATGGAGGGACACTCCAATTTTACCCACAATATACTGAATCTCTGAACAATTCTGTCCTGTTTTTCCACCACTTCTAACTTTTTCATGTATTATATAGATAAGATAGTATGATGGAGCCTCCTGTTTTGAAGCATTTCTTTAGTTCAAAAAAATCCAATCTCTTATAATCAAAACAAGGACACTCTATCCTTTGTATGGAAAAAATATATATTTACAACTTATACAACTCTAATGAAAAAAAATGAGAAAAAGTCAGGCAAAGTTTTCTTGATGAGTCTGCTTATTGCCATTTTCATGATTCTAAGCGCAATCAGCGGTCTTACTGTAAATTTTGAAAAGAAGGTTTCTGACCATCCCAATAGTTCGGTTACCTCACTAACAACTAAGCTACTTATGCCGGGAAATAAAATTCAGAATGTAATGGGAGTAGACCCTCTAAATTATTATTCCAATGAACCGGCACCAATGGGACTTGCCGATTATGGCGTTATTAATCCGGGGATATTTGAGACTACTTACGCATATAACACTACATCCTTCCTTGGTGGTGCAAGTATCAATTCACTCATTACTGGTAGTAACAATACTACGATAAACCAACAAATGACCTTCCAATTTAACATAAACCTAGCATTTTACAATGGTGTAAATTTGTATGTGTATTGGGTCCAAGACGTAGCTTTTATCAACACATCTACGAATCAGATATTCTTCATAGATAATATTTGGAACATGAGTGGTTCTTCAGCCAATATGTTAAATTCAACTTTTACCGGAAATGGCACCATTGGAGATTCTTCCGGAACGTACTTCTATTATGATTCTGCAAACTCATCTTTACCTGGCAATTTTGTGAATCTAAAGTATCCCTCTAATGTGCAATTTATGATGAATAGTACTGTAAGCGGCGGGGTGCCGCAAGTCAACTTCATGTATAACGATGGGTATGGCTGGGTGACTTATGATAATGTATTATTCTCATTTGTCACTAACCTGTCAGGAGATCTAGGGTTCGTTGTAGATGGTCAAGCAACAGAACCTGATGGTTACAGTCCATATGATGCCGAGCTGACTCTCGGGGGGCCAGGCGGTGGTTCAACAACTACAGATCTCCAATCTAATGTAAATTTAACAATACAGTACTGGAATGGCCATAATTACCAAGAGATTTCCAATGCCTTCAACTTCGGAAGCCACACTGCCGAAACAATCGGAAATGTGATATCTAACTCGTATTATTTCACCTATACGGGCAATCTATTCGAAGAGGTAACAGCAGGATCTGGCGGGAGCCTTCAGCAGGTCTACACTAGTTCAGATATTGCTCTTCTAAACATTTCAATGCCGTTATCGTCTGGTACAGTCTACGTTAATGGTAGTGCGCATTCCTTTGTTGGAGGGGACATAAATCTAACACTGGGGCCAGGGAGCTACAGCGTAGAGATTTACAGTAATTCTTTGCTTTACAAGTCTATGACCGTTAACCTAACTGCAGGAGAATATCTCCCATTGGAAGTTGCGGAAAGCTTGGTCACATTTACCGCAGCAGGGCTTCCCCAAAACACAGTATGGTGGGTAAATCTCACAGGCCAGGCATATTCCTCATCAACGAACACAATCAGTTTGTATGAACAAAATGGAACTTATTCTTACACTCTTTCAACAGATAACAAGAACTATGCTCCAAGCAATCCAAATGGGATTTTCGTGGTCTCTGGAAGTGCAGTTCCTCAAAATGCGGTTTTTGCTCCGGTTCTTTATAACGTAACTATCAAGGAAATTGGCCTCTCTTCTGGAATGAGTTGGTCCGTTACATCTGGCAGTACAACACAAACTTCTAAGAACACCACCATAAGCTTCAAAGAAATGAATGGTACCTACACACTTTCTGTTTCTAATTTGACATCTTACTATACCAATGATTACAGTATTACGGCAACTGTTAATGGAAAGAATGTAACCGAAACAGTGAATTTTCTTCATTATGCCTACATAACTGGAACTTTGTCCCCTGGAAATGCCATTTTGAAGATCAATGGAAAGACTGTAAGCGTAAGTGGAGGTGCCTTCAACATTTCTGTGGTAGCCGGAAATTATACGGTTACATCGAATGAGAATGGATACACGAGTTACAGTAACAACTTTACTTTATCAGCTGGCGGTGTCAAAACACTCAACATCACTTTGAATAGCAATTCACCTAATAACTCAAATCCAATTTCCCCTGAATTAAAGTACATTGCGATAGGAGCCATAATTATAGTTGTTGCAGGCCTTGGTGGATTTGGAATAATTAGAATGAGGAGAAAGTGAGCTTTCGTTCTTTAAAATCCCCTATTTTTTAATTTTTTTTTACTTATGTTAACTTTTACGCCAAAACTTAACGCCCTTTATATACCAACATTCAGGTTCTCAAAGGCCAGTTTATAAATGGACGGAGAAAAACCATTAAGTCTTGGCACAAACTTAACACTCATTTTGAAGGCCATTGTCAGATCATCGGAATGGGAGATCCTCAGAGACAGTCTGGACATCAACTTGAAACGGATCTGCAAATTCCTCCTGATTACTGTGAAAATACCACACTGGAATTTTAAATATATAAATATTCTTATAACACCGAGTTATAATGACTTTAATGGGTCTCAGAAATGTCAGAAACGAACGAACATTGATAAGGCAAGGCGGGACCTACATGGTTTCTCTGCCAAAAGATTACTTAATTGATCTCGGGTGGAAAACTGGTGACAGGATTCTTGTGGAGAGGCGAGAAAATTCTGTAACGCTGAATAGATCGGATAAACCCAAAATATTCTCATTGGGATACGAAGGGAAGAAAAGGGACAACTTTATTGATCTACTTGATGACAATAAGATCACGGAGTTAGTTGACGTGAGAAATCACGCATTTAGCTGGAACAAAGATTTTTCAATGAAAGGCCTGAGTGAAAGTTTGGCGACCTCCGGAATAAGGTATGTCAACTTGCCTAGACTTGGAGCTCCGAAAGAAATAAGGGTGGAAATTAAGGAAAATAATGATCCTGAGAAATTTTTCCTTGAATATTCGGTATGGTTGAAGTCAAATACGCCATACCTTGATCTCCTTGACGTTTTGGCAAGGCAGAAAAGGACAGCAATGATGTGTTTGGAAGCCGATTATAGAAATTGTCATAGGAAAATTCTTGGTGAGAAGTTGCAGGAAAGGGGCTACGAGGTTATTCAGTTATGACCTATGAGAAGAAGACTGTATTCCTCACAGTAAAGGCTTATCCAGAGAAGAGTAAGAAATATGGGGCGTGTGTCTGTACGGCAGGCATAACAGAGTTAGGTGAGATGATAAGATTGTACCCTATTCCATTTGAGACGTTCAGAGGAGGGAAGAATATCCCCAAGTATTCCTGGATTTCCGTCGATTGTGAGAAAGCCTCGGAGTATCTAAACAGAAAGGAAAGTTATCGTGTTAGATATGAAACTATACAAATCCTGAGCCATATCGACACTGGTTATGACAAGTCGTGGAACGAGAGGAATAGAATTGTTCTTCCTGTAATATCTGAGTCACTGGAGGATCTGGAGAAACGTGCCAATCTTGACAATACCTCCCTGGGTTTGATTAAGCCTAGACAAATAACTGATTTGACTATTGATGAGAAAGAAGGTGCTGATGAACAGGAAAGCGAAATTATCAGGGAAATTCAGATGACACTTGAAGGAGAAAGCCGAACACAGTTGGAAGATATTGAGTATAATTTCAGGTACCATTTCCTTTGTTCTAATCCGGATTGTAACGGGCACAACATAATGTGTGAAGATTGGGAAATGCTGGAGTCCTGGAGAAGCTGGAAACGCAAGTATCCTAACAGAGAGATTTTGGTTGAAAAGTTTAGAGACAAATATCTCCACGAGATGGGTAAAAAGGATCTATATTTTTTTGTTGGAACTCATTCTCGATTCAATACCTGGTTGATAATTGGACTATATTATCCACCGCTTAGTTGATGTCTTTGCAGAGACAATGATCATCTACCCATTGGGGGTTTATAAATTAGAGTTTAGATTGACATCTGAACAATATTTAAGTCAGCACACAATCGAAAATGATGATTGTTGGCTTACATGCTTGAGTATCCACCAAGGATAAGGAACAGAATCCAGAGAACCAGCTCTTACAATTGAGAGAATACTGCATAGTTAAGAACTGGAACTACAGGGAATATGTTGATTTCGCCTCAGGTGCGAGGAAAGATCGCCCTGGCCTGAAATCAGTTATGAACGATCTCAATGAGCTTGATGGAATCCTCGTGCTTCACCTGGACAGATTTGGCAGGTCACTGCAGAATCTCCTGGAGAATCTCAATGTAATAAGGTCAAAGGGGAAATTCTTTGAGGCCGTGGACCAAGGTCTCAAGATCTCTGAGAAAAAGGATCCAATGAACGACTTCATGCTGGCTATCCTTGGAGCTGCAGCTGAGTTTGAAAAGGAACTGAATTCAGAGAGGGTCCGGGATGGCATGGCAAGGGCAAGGAATGAGAATAAGAAAATTGGAAGGCCAGTGATTCTGGAGAAAAGAGGGGTGGATGCATCATTCATCATGGAATTGAAAAGAGACGGCAGGTCCGTCAGGGAGATCTCTCAGCTGGTTGGTATCAAGAGATCAACTCTCCATGGGATCCTCAAATCTCTGTCCGAAAAACCTACCCCTGAAAACTAACCTGTTTATTTATATACCCCCTTCCCATGATTTTAATGTCCGAAAAGGAAATCTTTGTTGGACAGGTGAACAGAATGCCATGAGTGGAAACGAGAGAATGGGTGGAGGGGTGGATATGATGCCTAAGAAATTCTCTAGTCTTATTTTGTCGCTAAATTTGTCGCAAAATGCATTTGCTGCTGTTTTGACTGTGGTTTTTAATCTGCTATATCACGTAACGACCAGCTTGAATCTCATTGACACTGTGACACCAAGTTAGTTTCATAATGTGCTGACTGAACCTTCGGGCTCCCCGAATACCCTCTGAAACTGCCAAGTTGTTTCATTCAGGACCCGGAGATACCCGAAAAAGCAAGGGTCTTTTCACTCTAATCACTAGCCACTACATTTACTGGACCTTCAGCTAAATTTTTGAGAACTAAATAAGTCAGCAAATGCCTGGCTCCATCTGAGTACCTTTATT
>JAKAUD010000023.1 GCA_021827885.1 Thermoplasmata archaeon
TAGTCTACATATTTTAGATGTATTTTTTCCCAGGGCTTTGGAGGGCCCACTTGAAGAGACATAGTTCATCAGGATTCAGAGTATTCCCTTAAGACATTAATCAAATCCCGACCGGTCCATTGCCTAAAGTCATTTGAATGGACTGAAGAATATGCTCTATGAGTTCGAGAAAGTATAATAAAAGAGACGAATATTAGTTTCTATGCAGTTACAGAGATATCAATTATGGTGCATTAAAAAGCTCACTGCTAGCAAGAGCGACTATATAGTCAAGTTCAATGGAAGGGAAAACATTCAGAGTCCGGTCATTTTCGCCTCACCGCTAATAATTTCAAATGCTACTTTAGCATCTCAATACCTATCCCTTACTTACCTACCTAGACACAGGTATGATTTTGACTCTAACAATTACAAACTCCTCGATAACGAAGGAAATGAAATTATCACTCAGAATCCTGATGATTTTCTTAGAGTTTGGCCAGCGTTTGGAAAATCTGGTGGTGGAATCGAAGTATTAGTGGAATTGAATAACTCTGAAGTAACACCATTATCAGATAATATTTTACTTGATGGCGGCTCATTTGATCGTTTCCATCAGGATGCTATTTTCCCAATGACGATGCAAATTCTAATGTCGATTGTTGGTGGAACTAGAGGTATTTTCGAAAACGAGACTGGTATCGGTTCCGTTAGGAATGGCCTACCAATTTTCAAATGGCAACGAAATCAGGACAACTTTACAATTTCAGTCGGATATAAAGAAACTCCAGATGGAATGACCTTACACATTTGGGGAACAAAATGGAGAGATTTTGATTCATTTAGGTGCTTATGTTGCCTCTTGCAAAGTGAATTTCAAGCTTTTCAAATCGGACGAAATGAACTTGAAGAGAGATTTAATAACGTAAAAGACCCTTATTTTGTTGAATTCTCTAACAAAATTAAGGATGTTGTTAAAGGTTTACAAAAATGTAAAGCCCCGGAACACGCGTTCATGAGATGCTTCGAACCACTAGAGTCTATAGTTAGACTTCCCTGACCTATCTCTAATTCGCTCTTATTTTCTCCTCAATAAAAGCGTGTAGAAACCGCCAAACTCACTTGATACTGCTTATGTGGGATTTCTATTCGGCTACAAGGGAAGAAATCTGCAGAGTCATTGTCTATAATTAGATCTCTCAAGGATCGCTCTTGTACTTGCTTAAAACTTTAATCAAATCCCGACCGCTCCATTATGACCTTTTTAGACAATCAATAACATTATTTAAAGTTTCACTAAGCATCTCTTCAATTCTCTAGAAGTATTGCTTCTTTCAATTCCACCATACCTACCAAAAGGAAGAGCCTCCGTGAAATAGATGTGATAAACCAGACTGATACGGTTTCCAAGATAGCAAAATGCAAAGACGGATCAGTATCTCAGGTGAATGATTACTACGATTTCCAAAGGAATTGTTTCTATTTGGTACGAACGCATCGAGACTCCGACAAGGTAAAAATTTCAATCATTCACGGGTCCTTCTTCGAGACAATACCAAAAGAGACTCTCTTTTACCAGATGTCTCTCAACGCTTTACACGGAAACCTGTCCAATAAGAATGTGAGTTTATAGACTGAGGCAGTGATGGAAGTGGAAAAAGCGTTATCTTACATGACGGATCAGACAGAAATCGCCTCATCTCAAGAGATAGATAAGGCATCGGTTAAGCTGCGCTTGAGAATTATGGCATAAGTCCATTCAGAGGGCAATCCTCACGGTAATAACTATGATATCCCTGAAGGAACGCTTATTCTAATCCTACCACAATCTCTGTTCAGTTCCGAGTTTAGAGATAGTATTCTAGCGACGAATCGCGGTATAGACGTTATAGAGATACACAACAAAAGAAATGGAACTCACTACGTATTTTCTTTTCATCCAAAAGCCTGAAAAAAGATATAGAACACAAGAGCTTCGGCTCAAAATCACCCAGACTTTCACCACCCCTCTTTGAGCCTTCGCCTTCAATCAAAATTCACCCCTAATCCCTTTGTTTATTTCCACCTTGCACTATTCTTAGAAGGGCTCTTCATTCGCCATTCTCATTCAGGGGAGGGGCTTAAGGGGATGTTTGCCCGCACAATCTCGCTGAATTCAATGCGAGGTAGGATGAGGGGGAACTGTAACATCTATTTAGCTGTTGAGTAGTTTCAAGATTCTGGAAGGAAAGGACTATATACATTTAATTGTATATTATTCCGAATGACCATTCATTCCATAGGGAAGACCAGGGAATCCCTAAACTGGTCATCTGAGAGCTATAAAGAGGCTATAAGGGAATACCTCGACACAGAGGGGTACTCTCAAATCTCAGACTCTTTCATTGAGGGAGATCTAGCAGACATGGTCTTCATTAATCCTTCTCTAGCGGTAGGTGAGAAAACACTGGTCGAATCAAAGGCGACTTCAATCAGTGCTTCCGATGAAAAGCTTGCCTTAGAAGTTGTGAAATATCTGGTTCAATGGCTAAAATTAGATCCACAGGACAGATTCAAATTCTTCATTTTTGCTAAAGGTATCATTAAGAAAGTCGATTTCAAGAAGTTCTACAGCTCAGATTGCAGTAAGAAATCTGTTCAGAGTCTCGTAGATAGGGTCAAGGACAAACTTGATGAGAATGGTCAGGCAATTTTAGAAGCAGCAGATTTCAAGGACGTTTTCAACTTCTTTCGAAAAATAGAGATCTGGGAGGCAAGTTATGAAGTCCTAAAAGCTGCTGCAGCAAGTAAGAGGAAGTATAGCAAACTTTCCCTAGAAGGATATGCCAAAAACCTCATCACTGAGGTCACGAGGAGAGGACAACCGATACAGAAGAAAACTACACTAGTATCCAATCTCGTCGAACTGACTCCTCCGACGGTGTATTATGGGATTAGGTTGAAGTACAGCGATCCTAAGAGTATCTACAGACATTATAACGAAATGGGAAAGCAAATTCCGCCGTTTCTAATTGGAAAAGATGAACTTGTCTATACCTTCGATGATTTGAAAGCAAACAATCCATTTGCAGACACTGCAAAAGGAGAACCTATTGAAATTGAACTTGACGATGCTGAAAATAGACAATTCATAGTATGGCTCATAAACCAGCATCTCAGGAGATTGTTCTACTTGAAGGGCTTAAGAAGAGTTCCAGACTCTAATATATTCTTCTTTGAACCGTTGAAGAACGAAATGGGAAAACTGGAGAAACGTGTATGCACAAATCAGCACGGCAAGGAAAAGGAGATCACAATACCTTACTACAAAGGAGAAGAGGGTCAGGAAAAGGCTTTGAATTTTGTATTTCATCACGCTGTAGAAGCCTCAGCAAAAATGTATTGGGATAGATGGTTCCTTGAGTTGAGGCCAAGGAAGGAGTATAGCTCGGATGGGATTCACTTGTATGAAGGGGATACGAAGTCAGCAATAGACAACAAGTTCCGTAATCCCATATTTAACAGATCTTCAAACAGATTATCAAGCATAAGGTTCTGGCGATACTACCTCTTGGAGTCAGAATTCGACGGCGCTGAGAATGAGAAATGGTACAGGAATTTCAGTTTTGGTGAACTATGGGAAACAACCTTTGGTTGGAAACCGGAGACAACGCCATCTAATCAAGCATTACTAGAAGAATATGGTGAGGAGGAAGACGATGAATAACACTCTTATTAGAGAACCTGACCTCTATTTTGGCGGTAGTAAGGCATCAATTGACCCCCGAATTGGGCTCATCAATTTTGGACCATATGGTCGTCTAGCGAGAGGTAAGGAAGAAAGCCTTGTGATCAAGGCAGGGATAATAGGCACCAGAAATGCTAAGAAACTTCTGGAAACGTGGGCTGAAAAGCTCGAAGTCAGAATTAGTGGCAAGGAAGATCTAAATTCAAACAGGAGAGAAGTGGACTTTCCAGGAATAAATCTTGAAAGCCCTTTTAGATTTAAGATCGAATTTGATGATTCCTGTTTTCAACCCATTGACGAGAAGGAGATCAATTCACTTGGAGACATACCTAGAAGAAAAGATAGAGTGGTAAAGCTGAAAGAAATTTATGACCAAAGACTTTCAGACTTATCGACTGTCACCGATCCAAACCCGGACATAGTTTATCTCCCTATTTCACCAAAAACATTGGAACTGTGTAAGGATCCTTATTCCAAGACAGACAAGATTCTCTACCAAAGGAAGACGGATAAATTGCAGGATGAAATTCCTCTATTCAATTTCCACCACGCCATGAAAGTGTCTGCGTATAAGCATGGAGGCCTAGTTTCACAAATAATAAAACCTTCTACGCTTGGAGAAGGTAATACAGGTCAAGATTTAGCTACGATAGCATGGAATTTTGCTGTCGCTTCCTATTATAAAGCCACAGGGATTCCCTGGAAGCTGTCTCAGTTGGACGATGAGACTTGTTATGTCGGGCTCTCATTTTACAAGGAAGTGAAGGATGGGCGGTCAAATCTCCGATGTTCTATGGCGCATGTTTATCTTAGAACCGGGGAGAGCCAAGTCATTAGAGGTAGACCATTTAAGTGGGACAGTGAAAACAGGGGTAGACCATATCTCACAAGTCCTGAACTGGCCAGCGAGATCATTACGGACGTGATATCGCTTTATAGGAGACAACGCAATAACAAAGACCCTAAACGTGTGGTAATCCATAAGTCATCACCATTTCACAACGAAGAAATCGAAGGCTTTAACGAAGCGTTAGCCAACATCGAGACGGTGGATTATGTGCATATCAATGAACACTCTGGAATAAGACTCTTTCCCAAAGGGGAGGCGTATCCTCCTATAAGAGGGACCTTTGTTTATTCTGGAAATGAATCAGTCTTGTACACAACAGGATATGTTCCACTGTTGGATACTTATCATGGTAGTTCAATTCCTTCCCCTCTATTCCTTAGAGTTTTCAGAATAGATTCCTCACCTGAACAGATTGGGAAAGACATAATGGCGCTAACTAAACTAGATTGGAATAATGCCGATTTTAACACAAGAGTTCCGGTTACTATTTCAGTAGCCAGGAAAGTGGGGTATATACTTTCTGAGTCAAGTCTTCAAGATCTCGATGACTTCCCAACGAGTTATCGGTACTATATGTAATATCTGGCAAATAATGTTGACATTTTTGCGTACAATTCATTATTGAGCATATTTAAATCTGAACAGATATTCCTAAATGAATGGACCAGCTTAAACCAAATTACGATCGGACAATTTTCCAAATTGACAAAGTGTTTAACGTAAAGGACATAATGACACGAACCAGAGATTTAACATATGCACACGATATAGACCAAGCGAGATATTTCTCAAATACATTCGATTACGACGTAGTCCCTATAGGAGAAGCAGGTAACTTACATAGCTATTATGACCGAGATACTGACAGTGTGAAGGATATAAAGAAAGAAGAGCTTCTCGCAGGGGATAGCGGAATCGCTGCTTTACTATCCTACTTAGAAAAAAATGGATTTTACTTTATTTTGGAATATAACAATATTGTAGGTTTCGTTAATAGGTCTGACTTGAATAAGTTGCTTTCTTTCCTTCCCGTTTACGCAACGTCACTATATACGGAATCTGCAATGCGCACTTATTTTAGACGCACGCAGCCTAAATCGCAGGATTACAAAATATTTCTATCAGGGCAGTTTGCACAAATTTCCAAAGTAATTGACAATAATGGATTAAACAATAACTTCAACTTTCAAAATTTGGATGATAAGTTTAATGAAGCGAGGGAGAAAGGATTCTACACAGATATATATGATGAATTGGAGTTTTGGCAGGAGTTAGCCTTGTATTATTTTCTAAAAGGAAGGCTCTCCAGCCAGAATGATTGGGATAAGGTGAAGAATTACAAGGAAATTCGGAACAGAACTATGCACATGAAAGACCAATTATCCTACTCCAACGCTAAGGACAATTTGAGTCAGCTTTTAATGTTTTTACAAGAATGCACCAATATAATTCGAGAAGTATTTGCTTAAAACATTAGAGGTTTTAGGAAAACCTCGAATATTTTAAATTTCGGTATACCATTTCGTAATACAGGACAAACTACAATAAGAACCCATTTTTGCTTGAAATGTCTCTGAGGACCCAGACTCCTATCTATAATTTAGTTGTATTCCCTTAATAATTCAATCGAGGCCCAACCGGTCCATTCTGTTCTACCTGAATAATTTGAGACCTTTGTCCGTGAAAACTTCAAAGTGCTCATCTAATGTATAAAGTGAGCAACTGTTGTTTGTTGCTACTGATGCCAGA
>JAKAUD010000040.1 GCA_021827885.1 Thermoplasmata archaeon
GCTGAATCTTTCTATGCACGACAAGCAGATGATTGATGTTTTCGGGAATCCGGACATGGTGACGGATCATTACAGGCCTACGACAAAAGGGACTTATGAAGATGGAAGCAGGTGGGAGTGCGGATACTGGTGGAAATTCATAGTTTGACCTTCACCATGTACTTCACAGGAGTGGGGCTCAGTTCTTCGAGGCTACCCTCCTTTGTGTAGAACTTGGCTCCGACACTGGGACTGTAGTTGAAAAGACGGTACAATACGTATTTCGAACTTTTTGCTTTCGAGACCATATATTCGTTCGCGCTGAAATAGAAGGGGGTACTAATACCTCCACGAGTTGTCTTTACTTCGATAAGGATCTCTTCACCTGTAGTTCTATAAGATTTGATGTCGTAACCGGCATCATCGTTCTCCAATGAAATGTGTTTCGGCTTTAGGTTAGTTCCTTCTAGCTTCTTTTTTTCATATTCCATTACAAGCAATTCCCCCGCGGTTCCTAGTTTCTTGTTTTCATCATCATTGCCGTTGTACCTGCGATTTCCGGCATTCTCCTGTCCGGATGAAGAATTACCGATTGGTAACTGTGCAAATGCCGGAGGGCGAACCTTCTCAAGCAGAGCACTGGATTTAGGGTTTAGGGATGAGATCAACTCTCCCTCATTAAGTTCAAGCTTTCTTTTAATTGAATCAAAGGACTTGATTTTGTAGACGAACCTTCTGTCTCCATCTTCGTCTTTGTCTTCATATTCGTATTCCAGCTGGCCAAAATAGGTGAATTTTCCTTCACTATTTGTGTTCTTGAAGAACAGCAGCACATTCGAATCGGTCTTGCATCTTAATCTTTTGGCTAGGGGAGTTCTATTGTTCCTCCTAAATCTCTGCTGCGTTATCCATTCGAAAGTTCCATCTTCGTATACGATTTCTGGCCTTTCCTTGCCTTTTGACTTATCTGCAACTGCCATAAGGGCGTAATCTTTCTTTAACCCAAGATCCAAGGCAATCACTCCTGTGATCCCCACTTTACCCCAGACATCTCCAAACTTGAACTCAGGAAAGAATATTTCGCACAGATCCTTTCGTGAGTATTTCTTGCCTTCTTGTAAATCTATTTGAACCTGATTGGAACTGACGAGGCTAAAATAATAGAAAATTGCATCAAGGGTCCAAAGGTCTGCGTTCATTTCCAGACTCAAATCTTTTAGAGTCGAATTTACGTATTCATAGGTCTTCCCTTTTGTTAAATATTCTGACGACTTTGTTGGATACTTCTCTAACCAGAGACCCAGAGTTTTCAATGCCCATTCAGATACGGAGTTCCAGACACCATATTTATCGGGGTGAGCAACAAGAAGAATCGGAGTGACCGTTGCTTTGCCAAGACCTTTCACCTTATAGCATCCCTCTATGCGATCCTCAATAGGTAATCTTTCGTCTACTAAGTTAATTAAAGCGGGCCTGACCAAATCCTCAAAGCGAGCCCTCAGAGCGCGGTTAAGTTTAACCTGCAGATTTATCCTATTCCAGTGGTGGTTGTTATCATAATCCAGGAAGTCTTTGAATTCTTTCCAGGAAAGGTTCCTTATATTGCCAGAACTGAATTTTGGCCCATACCTTTCAAGAACCGCTTTCTTGTTCTGTATGATCTGATCACGATCTCCAATTGCGTCGTAGGCCCTCTTCAAAATTTCGGCAGCTCTACTAATCTTTTCGTCGCTCATTTAATCCACCTTTCGAAAGGACTCAAAAATTGCTGTAGTGTATTCTGCCTTAACGCTCATCAGAACTACCTCCAGAAGATTTCTCTTTGACTAGTCCCTCCGCAAATTTAATCAACGCCATGGTAACCAAAAGGAAAGTAGCCACATCAGAATTGGTAATCTTGAATTCTGGCTCGTTATATCTGTTATCACCTGTGCCTTCTTTCTTAATTTGCTCGAAGTGAAGAGGCATCGATACCCAATGATTGAACCCTGCCTTACCATTCCCATATATTCTACCCCATCTTTCCTTATAGGTGAAGCTATTTTCACCATAGGCATCTTTAATTTTATTATCCAAGTATTGAGCGGCAGACCTACAGTTGCTCGTCACTCCACCTTTATCCAAGGACTTATACGATTCCCTTGCATAAGATAAATATACGTAAGCCTCCTTTAGATGGTGCTCGTAATTTGCCATCATAAGAAAGAATGTTTCCAGCATCCCTAGAGCGTCTAACTTTGTGAGATCCAAGTTCAAGAACCTATCTTCTAATCTTCTGATATTCTGCAAAGGTTCGTCTATCCCATCAAACCTGTCGGAATGTTCAGCCGAAACTTGTAATTCGGAAAGATACCCCCCAAGTTTCAGAACCTCATACGCTAATCCTTCAATCGCTTCCACTTTCCTTGACAGTTGATGATATCTAACTTGCGCTTTTTTGACTTCCTTTCTCAGAGAATATCGAGTGGAGCTCACTTTTCTCCCATCGCTTAACGGATTCCTAATATCTTCCAGATAGTTCTCAATCTTTCCAATGATGCTATAGAAATCTTCTAAGTCAACAGAGACTGTTTTGCTAAGCCAGCCTTGGTCAGTGTCGTCATTCGTGCCTCATCACCTCTTTGATTCGATCTACAGTCATTTTCGCCATCTTCCTAGCAGTAACCATATAATTGCCTGACTCACTTTGTCTCCCCTTATAAATTCCGAATCATCAAAGAGAAACATAAAACCGAAATAATATCGGCAGTTATTACTTAATATTATTCCCATATGCTGCTCAATTCTCAATTCATTTTTTCATTTTATTCACTTTTCAAAAACGGAGATAAATTTCAAATATCCGATCCAAAATTCCTGATCGATGCTTATGAAAAACAACGAAATAGACAGGGAATTTGATAGACTTATCGAGGGAAGGCTGAAGAACCTGAGCCACATCAATCTGAAGGAAGAGTTGGAATTCAGGGAGAACGTTTCCGAGTTAACCAACATAGATGGCCGAGAGGTCTTCGGGGAGTGACCTCGGTGGGTTGCAATTCAGAACACAGACAGACCGTATTGGTGTGGAAAGACGGATTGAGGGAGCTTGGCCAGATGGATCTGGAGGAAGTTGTTGATAAGATCAGGATGGAGGGAAGGGAGAATGGGCAATAATGGATTCAAGAAAGAATACATCACTGGAAGGAAGGATCAGTGGGACATCGACTTCAAGATCATGATGAAGGGCCGTGAGGTCTCTAGGACCTTAGACCAGTATTTTGAGTTCCTGAAGGAGAACATGAGCTTCGTGATCACGAAGGTGTCTAGCGAGAGAGCTGATGAATTGATGGAGGAATTGGAGCTAGTTTGAGTCGATTCTATTCATAATTAAAGGGGAAAAGCCTAATCGCAATTTGTAAATATTTAAATATTATGGAGATAGGAGTGACAGCTCTGCCTTTTCTAGGAGTCAAGAAAAACGAAACTTCAAGAGAACCCAAAGGATGGGAGTTGTACTCTGTCTTTCATAAAGTTATTCTAGATGTAAAGACCGATTCATTTGACTCGCTTACTAGGGCATTTGTGGATCTGTACAGGTTTCAAACCGAGAGAAATGAATTCGAAGAGAGAGAACTCATCCATAAAGTTTCAGAACTCGAAAAGTCAATGGGACTTTACCGTGATTGGAAGATCTATGCAGCCTATGTTGTCTATGGGTATCTATGGAGTAAGATTAAAGGTGATCAAAATAAATTGATTGAAGCAATACAGCGCTGCAGGAATAATGAATTCTTCTTAGGAGCACACGAAGGAGGATTTCAGATTGTTAATTCAATATTGGGGTTCGTCTATTCGCTAGCCGATTCGGCGGTGAGTGATGCCTTTATGAATGATATTTTTGGGCGTTTGGAAAACAAACAAAGTGATTTAGCAGAGCTCCTTCAAATTAACTACTTTCTAGGTCTCTTCCTATTCGACAATAAATGGCGACTTGTTTCACAGGCGAATAAGGAAATGTGTGCCAAGCTTTCTAACAGAATAGATCTAAACGAGTTGATCAGCCCCAAAGAAAAAATGGTAATATTTCCATTCTTAGAAGATGACGGGTCTAAATATTTCTCGGCTATAACAGAGGAAGCGATATTAAGCGAATACTATCTGAATGTTTATTCTAATGGTTTTTATGAAAGTTTGTCGGAACAAGAGAGTTCTTGGCTTCAGATGTCTCCGATATGGATTGTGAAATTTTTGTTTATCACGGAAAATTTGAAATGGAACGAACTTCGTCTAGTCACTCCTGCATTACTGGGAACTCTTCACAAGATAGAAAAGATAAAAAACCAAGATCCGGTAGTTCTTACCAAGAGACAATACCACCTAAAACTTGTCTCATACCTTGCTTGGGGGGTTTATGCTACCTTCACCCTCACTGGATTCATATTCGGAATTATTCCTATAGTTGAATGGACAGTCGCCCTTTCTGCCATTATCGGAGTAAGCCCGTTTATATCACTAACCATTTTAAAAACATTCAACATTAGAGAAAAGAAAGGGGGAGATCGATGATAGAAACATTTACCTATATTTCATCCGAGTTGAAACCTCTAAAAGCTCACGCTTTGGATATTTCTGCTTTTGGAATGAAGGAATTTCAAGTTTATCCATTCTTGAGGAAACATCCGAACACGGAAATTCCTGCGACTGCTTACAAGGGTCAGGTAATTTACTGTTCAACTGAAGACACTGCCTTAAATTATGCCCAGGAACTCTTGAAAATGATGAGTAATAACTCTGGGGTCACCAATCATTACAATCTAAAAGATGTGTTATTTACTGAGACTTCCTTAGATCCTAGCAAAGAATTTCACCCTTATAAGAAACTCATCTTTGAAGCGCTAAGGCGAGATATTTCCAAAGTAGCTAATCAACATTCATACCGACTAAAATATGGAAAACTATCAATTTCTATCGGTACAAAAAACACTGTGGTTAAACTAAAAAGCATTGCGCTAGAAGAATATTTGAATGTGAGGGGCTTTAATGCTAACTTAGGAAACAGAATGCTTCTGGTAATGGACGTAGTGCACGATATTCCTTCGATTGCTGATTCGTCGATTTACGAAGCTGCTAGGAAAGAGACCGTGATAAATTGTGGACAGCGATATCTAGACACATCGTATGCAATTAAAACTTACTTTGGGGATCTTGATAGATTGGGAACTTCCCTTGGCGATGAGCAATATATTTCCTTTTCAAGGATAGAATTGTAATTTCACATTACATCTCTGACGTCCCATTCCTGTGGAAATCCGTCCCTACCCCAGATTATAAGATAGCGAGCAAGTTTATACGCATACTTGAGAATGAAAGGCTCATTATATTGTCTTCCCATATATTCCCAGTCGGCGCTTGTCATTGCCATCACTTGATTCTCAATATAGACAGGATCAAATGAGGCATTTGAATGGACTTCGAGAGAAAGCGGAACCGGAGTTCCTATGGGTCCTCTGGGCGTCTGGCTATAGTCATTATGTTCTAATCCGGTCGTGAGGATGACTATAAAGCCCATAAATTTCAGTTCATCCGATTGTGGCGTCTCTTTCGAGAGCATCTCTATCACTTGGCCCTGTTTACCCATATTTTGGAATCTCGGGCTAAGCCCGTAATTTTCTGAGTCATATAATCTCATCAATGGTCTGTTCTTAGATAGATGAAGATGGGTGACGTTTAGAGTGTACTCTTTCTGGATGTCTTTTCCGATCATTTCGTTTATTGCAGATTCTTCATCTGGATGAAGTGGCGTTGAGCGATACAAGAATAAGTTGAGTTCCTTTGTTCTACTGTTTCTTTCTAAATACCAATCTACAGATTGTTGCAGCAGAAGTTTCATCTCTTCTGATGTCAAGTGCAAACCTCTGAAATCATCTTTCCTCAAGGTCGTGGCCTGAATCTTCATAATCTGTCTCAAGTTCATGATATCAAGAAAATGTGAGACACTATAGGTTGTTCTTCCCTTCAATGTGCTGAAGGCATTTCCAACAATCAAAGAATCCTTCCCTAAGAAACTAGATGGGTTGCTATTTTCTACCAGCCACGGAGTCCCTCCACATTTTGCCAAACTTTGAACGAAAATATTCAGTGTAGTAAAAGGATCTCCTCCATAGATGTGACTCAAGTCTAGGAATTGTAGGCGTCTGTGAGAAAATTTTGCTGCAATTTTACTCTGAACATACGAATCGGCTGGCATTTCTCCTTTATGAATTATGAAAATTAGGCGACTATCGCATTTACTTATCTCATCGCTCAAGTTTTTTATTGAAACGTGTCTTTTTTT
>JAKAUD010000004.1 GCA_021827885.1 Thermoplasmata archaeon
GGGTTCAATTATCGCTAATGCAGGGAAGAGGATGATAAATATGTAAATGAATATGAATCCATAGACGATGAAATCGCTTCCGAGCAGTATCATCTTTGCATTCTTAGTGTACGGGGCCATAAACACCTCCTGTCCAGTAAGGGTGTAATAAGCTCTGAAGTAGTGACCATCTTCTACCAGCCTTGACTCCTTGTTAAATAAAATATCTGAAACTGTGTAATTACCCATCAATGACTGGATGCTAGGTGCATTCACATATACAGCCCCTCCAAGCGTTAAATTGCCCGTGACATTTGTCATCCCTGGACTTGGTGACACCCAGGTACCATTTTTCGCTTTTATTTCCTCATTGTTGAAAGTACCGTTTCCGTATATTCGGAGATAAAATTTTCCTGTCCCGGTGATATCGATTGACGTATTTCCTAGGAAAAGTTTTGAAGCATAAGGAGACGGGGCGAAGGAAGTTCTATACGAACCCCAGGAAACGTTAATGTTCCTCAGATAAACAATTCCAGAAGTGCCGTTGAGATTAACTGAAGGGGAGAACCAGCCTGTGAATTGAGGAAGTGCATAGGAATAGGAAGCATTCACCCACTTCTGGGATGGGGAGAATGAGACCGCCGGCGTATTGGAAGCGTATGTTTTTCCAGAACTGTAGTAGATGTAACCGAAATCAGCCGATAAGTTGCCCGTAAAGTTTGATGTTGTCCTGTACTGAAACGTTATCTTCGCAGATGTGGAAACGTTCATGGGATTCTTTATAGGTATCATCATATAGTGTCCAGGTGCAGTAACATTCCCGTAATTCAAAGATAGTCCGATACCCTTCTTCACATTCCACTGGAGTGCCCCGCCCAATACTGTGACATTCGTGGATGACGAATTGTCATATATGAACCAGTCGTTCCCCAATTGAGTGTTGCTTTCTGGTGGGAGGGTAATATTCTCGGGTACCGATAGGAGGGATGTTGAGTTAAGATGATATTCTGGAGAGAGTGCCCCTATGAAGTATGATGATGGAAGTATATCTGTCGAGTTGTTAAGCGTGTTGAAGCCAAGCTTATTTCCCACTACATCGGAAATGACAGGGGTAATCTTCATGGATTCTAGGTACTTGTAGGCAAAGATATAGCTTTCATTCCCCCCAGAATAATTCAGTAGCAGACTGGCACCGTATCTGGCGGCGAATGTGTCATTTACAACATAAAGATAGGAAGAAGGGCCCAGAAACATGTGCACCATACCAGATTCATTTAACGCATCAGTCACTTCAGGGCTATTTTGATATGTGATTACATACTTTATATTCTCCGTTCTGAGAAACGCGGGAATGGCAGAAGAATAATAGCCGTTCAAAATACCGTACAGAATACCGTCCTCATATCCGAAGTGATTGTTAGGAATGTTTCCTATGAGCGCTGTCTGGAATGAACCTACAGAGCTTAACGCGTTGTATGTATTGACGACGTAATCAGGGATGTACTGGGGGCTAAACGGGCTGTAAGCCAGATTTTGGGAAGTCAGGATACCTTCTGAGTTTCCAGTATACGATCTGGGAGGGAAGAACGATCCGTCGAATGCCTGCCAGCCTGAAAAAAGAACTAAGAATACTATTATAACAGTCACTGCAACCTTAAGGGCTCTTGGTCTCCTTCTTGCCCTTGTCATAAGCAAACTGAAACTTTTGCGTCTCTTCCTGAGGATATTGACAATGTAAACGATGGCTATGGCACCTACAATTGCTGCAAAAATATCATAAATTGATATGCGCAGAACGCTTGGAATTGAGAATGAGAAGGAAAGTGACCTTCCTAATAACGTATACCACGATGCTGCGATGAACGTCACTGCAGTAACAGCTATGAATATATACCCTCCTTTCTTTATGAAACCGTAGACATCGTGTCTGCCCGACCATACGTTGGCAACGAGAATTAGGATAAGCACTGCCTCGCCTATGGCCATGATATTCATATAATGACCTGGGAGGGAAACGGCTGTTCCGAATGCAGGTCCGAGTAAAGGAATATCGGCAAGGTGGTAGAATAAATCGTTCATATATGGTATGCGCCACCATTGAGACACAACAAAAGCAACAGACCAGACGGTAACTAATGGTATCGCAATCTTCCTCGTTGCCTTAAACGCAAGGGAAGTGAGGGCTAATATAGGGTACAAAGAGAGGGATAGTATCCATATGTCCGTTATGAAAGACCTCGGGAGGAGCACGGTGTTCCCAAAGAATGGAATCGTAATATTCCTGTTTATGAATAGGAGTATGGACGGAGGACTTATGGAATATGTACTCCATAGATGAGCCACCAGAAGTATGAATGCGAACGGATTGTAGTAAGAGTAAGCCCCGGCGTAAAGTATTGATCTCGCCGCAAGAGGACTACCTATGCCCGTCGCAGTGATTAGCGTTCCTTCAACAAAGTAAAAAAGAGCAGGCAAAGAGAGAACAACTGATGCAACTGGGAGTGCGAACCTCTCCCATATTTTATACCTATAATTCACCAAAAATGAGAAAAAAAGGACAATTATGAATCCAAAATAGTAATCTGGATCGAGCATGATGGTGAGCGATAGTAGTGATGCTGCAACCGCAAGCACTCTTATTTTACCCCTCGCTATAAGAGAGTAAACAATGGTTATCGCAATAAGTAGCATGATTAAACCATCTGCAAAGGTACCTCCGTCAACGTTAAGGTTCATTATTGCAATGTTGCAGTAAATTGCGATGACCAAGAATGCTTTCGTAAGCTCTTTCCATATGAGCCTGAAATTCAACTGCAAAAAATTGTCAATGATTCGGTAGAGCATCTCGGAGAGTGCCCAGGCTGCAGTTAGAAATATGACAAATGTATAAACTGTGAATATCTTGTCCTGTGCAGCAGGGGATGTAGAAAGGTTCATCAGAAAAATACCGGGCCATGTCACGATGTCTCTGCCGATTCCCAATATACCCATATATTGACCATCATATATAAAGGAGAACGCAGGAATTCTATTTAGGGCAGGATTCCAAAATTGGTCAGCGTAGTCGTAGAACCCTTTTCCGAAAATATAGGTATGGAGGGAGACCACTATGAGAGTGGTAGAAATCAATGATTCGATAATAATAGTATAAATTATGCCCTTATAGTTTAGACCTAGTCGCCAGTTCACTGCTTTTTAAATAGTCGCTGTATTTAAATAGTTTTTGCACCCTTCCACCGTGATTATTTCGCTATTTTTAATGCTAGGAAAGACTACTTTTATAACCGCTGTACATTATCTACCCTGAAGGACCAGTCCTGCCGTCTTTTTCAGCAAATTATCTCTTAAACATGTTTTGGATGTCAAGGTCATTTACAATTTTCATCACTTAGATTAAGGAATGACGAATCAGGATTTTCAATGTAAACACGCTCCCTAACTTCCCCTCGTCCTTCCTTCAAATGTTGGCACAATGTTATCTTTCAAATCCGGACTTTAAAGCGGTAAAGAATCGACAATTCTGGGCTATAGGTTGCTGAAACGATCAATTCATTGATAATCGACCGAATCCTTAATGTGAAAGACTTAGAAAGACAGAATATACAATTGTTATTGCTGAAATGAGCTAAGATTGACAATGAATGTTAGATCGCAGCGAAGTATGAAAAGGACCGTTATTTTAGCTGGTAATTTCGGTGGTGTCATAGATTATTACTGCTCAGGAAACCATTTATATCAGACGCTCATTTTTTCTTGTGACTTTACAAGATCTTTTAGTCAAATTCTTCGACAAATTTCCCTCATTATATATAGTATACAGTATGACTGGTCTAAAGGATATTAGAAACGGGACCTGGCGACTAAGAAGAAGGTTGCTTAGGACAGGTAATATTATAACTTTCGATGGATTCAAAATGAAGTTAGATGAGCGTTCCTACATGGATCTAGCTCTATTCAGGCAGTATCTCAAGTATGGTGAATATGAAAAGGAAACAACCAAGTATTTGAGAAATTCCTTGAATCCAGGGGAAACGTTCGTTGATGTGGGTGCAAACAGTGGATATTATTCCCTGTTGGCATCGAGTATTGTCGGTGAATACGGTATGGTTTTAGCGTTTGAACCTTATAAGGATGCGTTCCGCAGGTTGATTAAGAACATACAAATAAATGAAGCAAACAATGTGAAGGCATTCAACATGGCCCTCTCTTCCTTTGATGGCACGGGAACGCTTAACATAAGTGGATCATCAGATGGCCTTAACTCACTAAAAACTATCCCCTTAACCAAAGATAACATTAAGATAGAAGTTAAAAAATTTGATAGTGTATTCACGTTTAAGCGAAATGTTGACGTGATCAAGATAGATGCAGAAGGAAGTGAACTGGATATAATCATGGGAGCTTCAGATTCTATAACCAAGAATAAAGACCTTAGAATTATATTTGAAATAAACAGGAAATCACAAGAATCGCAAAGTACAATAGATAAACTTAGAGCTTCAGGTTTCATTTCGTTCACTATGGAAAATGGAAAGTTATCTAAGCAGATTTCTAATGTAAAGGAAATTCCTTCCGGTATAGCCAATCTCGTGGCACTAAGAGAATAGCCAACTGTAATGTAGCGCTTAAGTGAATCAAATACTTCAAGAGCGATGGCAGAATATTGTATAGATCGTAAATATCTGCCTCCTGAAATTCCTCCGAACTTATCCTTATGTTTTTCATAGAAGTAAGACCCTCCAACCAGTCCTCCCAAAGACCGCCCTCTATCCGAGCCGAAGCTCTAGCCTGCTAGATCCCCTAGTTTATAATCAATTTCTTCGATCTTTACCTTCCCAAGGGAAGTAGATAATAATAATCAGAAATGTTAATGCATTTAATGTTGCTTCATACAAAGCAGAGGGCAAGGCTCTGCTCAATTTAAGTCGCTCTTCGGATGGCCTTAATTCACTATCAGAGATACCTCTCTCATCTGGACCTATTAGGGTGCCCTCGAAGAGGGTAGATGATGTCGTGGATCGGAGCGCAGAAATGATTAAGATAGATGTAGAAAAAGACCGAGACAAGCGTGATTGATGGTTACTTGGTAACAATTGAAGCTTCTCCAAACGTTAAGATAATATTCGAGTAAGAAAAGGGGAGGGGTGGGCGAGACATTTGCAAGAGGATTCCGAAGCTAGTGCCGGGACAATGTAACTAATAAGTATATTTATCTAATGGATTTCATATACTTTATCAATGAGAAGAATAGAGATAGAGCTTGACAGTAAATCAATCCATAAACTGAAAGATATAGTGAAGTAAGGCAAACGAGCAGCGAGAGAGGTAAATCGGGCAAGATTATTTCTACTCTTTAACGCTGGAAAGAGGAATGATGAGATAGCAGAAAAGCTATGTGTTGACAGGAATACCTTACTCAGGGTCAAGAAGCGGTACGTAAATGGAGGTATGAGAAGGGCTCCGCGCGACGCCAAAAGATCTGGACAACCGAGAAAGTATGACGATAAAGAAATAGCGGAGTTCGTAACCCTTGCAAGTTCAACCCCTCTGGGGGAAGGAAAGCGCTGGTCTATCCGATTGATGACTGATGATATGAAAAAGAGGAAGCAGTTCGAGAGCATAAACAGAGAATCCATCAGGCTGATCCTAAAAAAACAAAGCTAAGCCATGGTAGAGAAGGATTTGGTGTATCCATGCAATAGATGAAGAATACGGAAGAATGGTATATGGTAATGTAGATTTTTGCACATTGAAAAACAGGCAGTTCATGTGATTGGGCTAGACGAAAAGCCAAAGCAGGTAATCTCTGAAAAGAAGAGACCGATACCGATGAAACTGGGTTCTCCTGAAAGATACGACTATGAATACGTAAGAAAAGGTAATGCAAACATATTCGTTGCTGTTGAATCCAGGGTAAACAAGAGGACAACAAAAGTCACGAAAAGAAGGACAAAGAAAGATTTTGCCATGTTTGTCGAAGAAATTCTTGACAGATAGTCTAAGGCGGGGAAACTGCATATGGTAATCGACAACCTTACAATCCACTTCGTAAAATCATTTGAAGATACGTTTGGTAAGGAAGAGGCTGAATCAATTCTGCGAAGGACCTATTACCATTATACCCCAAAGCATGCAAGCTGGCTTAATGTTGCAGAGATTGAAATCAACGTGATGGACATAGAATGCACGGGAAGGAGATTTGAAGATTTCAAAAATTTGTTGCAAGAAGTTAGAGCATGACGTAAAGACTTAATTATGATTGGCTACAAATCCAATAGGATATTAACATG
>JAKAUD010000229.1 GCA_021827885.1 Thermoplasmata archaeon
GGGGAAGAACTAGCAAGGGACCTTTTACAAAGTCCAAGGGCAGATTTTGAACTACCTGAATCACTGGGAGGGAGTTATCCATGGGGATAGTAATACAGGGGTTCTCTGAAGAACCTTATAAGATGGTACTGAAATTGATCAAATCAAATACTGATGGGGATGAGGGCGAAGAAGCTCACAGTAAAAGGAAGGAACAGGTCAATTTCGGAAAAGAAACAGTCAAGTATAGGCATTGATAATGAATTGTGAGCAAGGAAGTGTTCTCGTTTCAACGCCGCTCACTTCTTCTTTGAGTTAAGCAGTATTGCTCTCCTCACCAGATTAGTAAATACAGGTTCTGGATTTTTGCATCCAAATACTTCTACATTGAATACAATATTGCCGCAATCAGCGCTATGACAGGCATTCCAATTCTGGCAACAACGTATATCGCAATTCTAGCATCAGTGCTGTTTCTTTTTCTCAGAAAGAAGGGGCACAAAATGAGGAGCAAGCGGTAAAAGACAAACCATTGGAAGTACCCAAGATGATAGAACTGTAGAATAAATAGTCAGAGAAACGGGTACAGGCCAATTTCGAGAAGGTAAGGATCGACAACTTTGTAGCATGGGTCAGACGTACACCAAGGAACAAGACAAGATAGGGCTAAAACAATACGTGGAAGGGTGGGCATAGGGTTGTTCATTCAACAGTGAAGTTAAATAATAATAATTAAGTACTCCTATACTTATTAAGTTTAGATAATGATGGAAGGCACACAAAGAGATGAAACAAAAAAAGAAATTTCACCTTCAGGTTACAGAAAGGAATTGGGTCTTTGGTATATAGTAGCCATAACCGTTGGTGCAATTTTCGGGTCGGCTGTGCCATTTGTTCCAGTAACAGTCATTGGCCTAGCAGGTCCCGCTGGGTTGGTATCTTGGGTAATCGGGCTATTATTCATATTACCTGTTGCAGTGGTATATATGGAATTAGGAACTATGTGGCCTAGGGCTGGCGGGGTAGCTTACTATCCTGCAAGAAGTCACGGACCGATAGCAGGATTAACCAATGCTTGGTCTGGGTTTATTGGTTATACTCTAGTTATGCCAGGGGTTGCTGCCGCAACATTTGAATACGCAAGTTACTTTTTCCCACAACTCTATCATAACAATGTTTTGACAAGTCTGGGAATATTTTTAGCTGTATTATCTATAATTATAGTTTTTTACATCAACACGAGAAGAGTCCGGGTACTCGGAGCAGTTAACGCGGGCTTCACTGTCCTAAAGGTTGCACTGATTATTGTGGTACTCATCGCACTTCTATACTTCTTTAAACCTGCTGGAATTGAAGGTATAGGCATTGGAGGGTTTGCTCCCTTGGGAATAAGCGGAATATTTCTAGCTTCGTCTGCAACGATATTCGCATATGCAGGATTCCGACAACCGATAGATTTCGCAGAAGAAATAAAAAATCCTGGTAAAATGATACCTCGGGCTATTTTCTTATCATTAGCAATAGTGTTTGTACTCTTTTTCTTAGAGTCTGTTGCGTTTCTAGGGGTATTGAACTGGAATAAAATAGGAGTGACCGTGGGAAACTATGGTGGACTAAGCTCTCTTGCATACCCATTCACGAGCGCAGCAGTTGCGCTAGGTCTGGTTTCGATTGGCATTTTAATGATTGTTGTTGCCGTAATTGCTTCTTACAGCGATGCCCTTATGTACCATGGCTCTGCCGCAAGGGTGTTAAATACAATGTCTAGGTACGCTAGGTATGTACCCCAACCATTTTCAAAACTAAGCAAACAAGGAATCCCATTTAATTCCGTGCTGCTTGTACTCATCATTGCGGTAATATACATTTTCATTCTACCTTCCTTTGCAAAAGTACTAGGAGTATTGGTAGATGCGATCGTAATTTCATATGCTCCAGGGGCAGTATCTCTAGCGGTATTCCGACACAATTTCCCAAATGAAAAGAGGCCGTTTAGGGTTCCTTTCGCCAGTATCATCAGTCCATTGGCATTTGTTACTGCTGGTCTACTCATATTTTGGTCAGGGTTTTCTGCACTTGAAGTTGCAATTCCCTCAAGTCTTGTAGGACTTTTCTTCTTAATATACCTAAATAAACACTCAAAAATAACGATAAAAGAGGTAAAGGCTGGACTCTGGTTCCCTATATACGTTGCTTTGATACTCCCACTCTCTTACTTTAGCAGTTCCTACTTTGGGGGAATTGGAAAAATTCCATTCCCATACGATAACATACTATTTGTCATCATAACCATTATATTCTTCTACATCGGATATTTCAGTGGGAAAGGATACACGGGAACAGGAATATTTGAACAAAAAAATGAGACTGCGTAACATTAGACTTTTTTTACCCATTTTTTCTTTATTCCTTTCTTATTTTATTAAAGAGTCGAAATACTTTTGAAGTTTCGCCTTGGTTATTTCTTCATCCTTTCTTTTTTGCTTAGTTATCCTAAGGACCTCATTTAGGAGCGGAAAAGGGACTATTGTGACCCCATCTTCGTCTCCCACAACCAAATCTCCGCTGTTAATCTTGACTCCCTTATATTCAACGGGTTCACCAATAGAAGTAACGTACTGACCTTCCTTAGGAATCAACGGTGAGACGCTTTTAGAAAACACAGGTAGGTCCCGTTCTTTAATTTCTTGGAAATCTCTGAAAGAACCACACACAACGACACCTGATATTCCACTTTCTTTTGCTATAAATGAAGTGAGGCCTCCGAAAGCGCTATAATTTTCGTTCTCAGTTGCTATAACTAGAATCGTAAACTGACTAGAGTTCTTGCAAGCTTGTAGAAAACCATCTTTCATGCTCATTCCGTTTTTACCATTTGGGGCAATTAGTACAGTCTTAGCAAATCCCAGCAGTCTTTTAGAACCTACAAAAGAATGAACTCCTTTAAGAACTCCTACAACTCCGAGAGATAGCAGGGCGTCAGAGGCATCAGAAGAACCCATCCCTTTCACGTCTTGTGGAAGCTCGGACATAACTTACTCAGATATAGGATGATGTTCCAGCCAGTATTCGGCTATCTCTCTTCTCGTCGCAAACCAAACGTATGGAAACTTCTTTGCGTATTCTATAAATTTCAGAATAGCAATGGCTCTTCCCGGACGACCTGAAATTCTGCAGTGCAATCCTATAGACATCATCTTTAGACCTTTTTCGCTTTCCCTGTAGAGAACATCAAAGGTATCTTTCAGGTAGCTTAGGAATCCATCAGCATTTTGAAATTTACTCATCCAAAAATGAAAGTCATTGCAGTCTGGTGTGTATGGGACCACCAAATGGTTTTTGTTTCCAACTCTCACATAAAAAGGTACATCGTCGTTGTATGCGTCTGAGTCATAAATGAAACCTCCCTCCTCTACCAGGACTTTTCTAGTAAACATCCCCGGTTCACGACAATACCATCCTACCGGTCTTTGTCCAGTAATTTTTTGAATTGTTTCGACTGCTTTCCTCACATCGTCTCTAGATTCCTCCTCTGTCAACCTGAAGTGGTCGTACCAGCGATATCCGTGAGAACAGATTTCGTGCCCCCTTTTAACTATCTCTCGTGCAACGTGGGGATTGTTCTCGAGAGCTTCTCCACATGCAAAAAATGTAGTTTTGATTCCCTCTTTATCAAAAATATCAAGAAGCCTCCATATACCTACCCTGCTCCCATACTCAAAGACTGACTCTAAACCTAGGTCACGAGTCGATACATTTATTGGTGGAAATTCTCCATAAGCCTCAGGCATTTTATCACCCTTTTCAATAGACATTTCAGCTCCCTCCTCAAAGTTAACTACGATTTGTACCGCAAGTCTAGCATTCCCTGGCCAAGTACCCTTAGGTGGATTACTCCCGTATCCCACAAAATCCCGTATTAGATTGTTTGACATCGTTCTCTCTTGTAACAAATAGAAGAAGAATTTATCTCTTTCTGTTGTATATTACTTGAAAATTTGTATGTCCCCTGTCAGCTAGTGCAAGGAAACCGGTTCAGGTGTTACCTCCACAATTTTGGAATTTGATAACCTCGCATAACAGTATGTAAACGATTCCTTAGTCGTTGCACCACCGACATTTCCCCTATTGTCAATCGCGATGAGTGCCATTATTACATTGACTTTCTCACGTTTTAACATCAGTTCAAGACTTTCCTCGCATGCGTCTTTTGGAGTCATTCCCTCTTCAATAAAATCGCATACTTTTCTCGTAAGATTATGCTTTATAGAGTACTCTCCCAGACCAGTCGAGGAGCTTGCGGCATAGGGGGTGGCATAAGTTCCAGCTCCCAGAACAGCGGAATCAGCAACCCTTCCCGGAAGTCTCAGCGCCCAGCCGCTTGTCGATGTCCCAGCGACTATATTTGATCCATCAAGTGCAAGAGCGCCAACGGTACTACTTGCTTTCAGTAGTCCGGCATCTGTAAGTATTCTTATTCCTCTTATAAGGTCGTCTAAATTTATATCATAACCTAATTCTTTTTGAAACTGTTCTGAAATCTCTTTGTCTCTTGAAACGTTTAAAATCATATCTTTTAGCCTTTTCCACTTCTCTTTGGTTTTGTCTGTTACAGGTTCGTAATACTCAAAGCCCATTGCTCTAGCAAATTTAACCGCCCCTTCGCCAGCCATAAATACATGAGGGGAGTATTCCATTATCTTCCTGGCAACTGAGATGGGATTTTTGACATTTCTAAGATTTGTTACTCCCGCACCTATATAGCGATTTCCTACCATGATACTAGCGTCTAACTCTGCAATCCCTTCTATATTTGGAATTCCACCAGTACCGACACTATCTACGCTGCTGTCATCTTCAACAGCCATTATACCTTTCTCCACTGCATCAATAGCATTTCCTCCATTTTTAAGGACCTCTATTCCCCCCTTTACTGCAAGTAAACCATGTTTCCAGTTCGAGACTATAACAGATTCACTCATAGATGCAAAATCGAATCCTCTATATCTAATCTTTTTGAAGTCATACAGTCCTAATTGATATGATTATATCACAATTTGTATGAAGGTTCGACGTAAAGTGTTTTAAATAGAATAGTAAGGTTTAACAAATTTAAAAGCGCATCTCGTCCCAGTAGTAATTTCCTTTTCTAATCGATGAATCCACATTTAGACAGACATACGAGACGCCAAAGATTCTGGCCAGAGGGATCCTAGTCCTCCATCAATAACGAATGTTGCCCCAGTAATAAAAGACGAATCTGGAGATGTCAAAAAGAGAACAAGTTTAGCTACTTCTTCAGGTTTTCCAATCCTCCCAAGGGGATACATCTGATCATATGCCTTCCTGCCTCTTTCTGGATTAGGTAGTTGAGACAACTCCTCTCTCACCATGTTTGTGTCGATAGATCCTGGTGCAATGCAGTTTACTCTTATCCCATAGGGAGCCAGGTCAATTGCTGTAGCTTTCGTAAGACCTATAACTGCACTCTTGGAGACGCAGTACGCAAGTGAGTTCTTTGCTCCAAATAGTCCAAGAGTTGAAGATGTATTAACAATAGCCCCTTTAGTTTGTTTAAGATACTGTATAGAATGTTTTATGACATAAAATTGACTGTTAAGATTTACTTCAATTACTTTCTTGTATTCATCGGTAGTGACACTTTCTATAGATTTCCATCCCGATATACCTGCGTTATTGAATATTATGTCAATTCTTCCAAATTTCTCACTTACTGAACTAATCAATTCTTCAACTTTCGATTCTGCACTTACATCAACCACATATTGAAGAGGCAGTTTTCCATCGAAATCCTTGACAATGGATGCAGTTTCTCTCAATCCAGATTCATTCAAATCAACAAGACAAACCCTCGCTCCTTGCTTTGCTAGCTCTACGGCAACCGCTCTACCAATCCCTGAAGCCGCGCCAGTAATTATCGAAACTTTCCCGGAGAGTATTCCATTTGAAGAGATCGTAGGCATATTTTCCAGTGTCGATTAACGAACACGATATAAAATGTTTCTGTTTAAGAAGGCTGCGGACAAAGGAAGGGAGGCAGTCGAACGCCTTTTTCGGGATGAAGGGGATTTGAACCAAGAGGTGCAAAAAGAAGCGGGAGCCGAACAAAACAGATGGGCGCACTGGGATTTGAACCCAGATCTGCGGGTATCTCTTAGGGTCATCGCTCCAGTTTATCATCAACATCAGATGACCCACATTTAATCAAACCCTAACTGGAGCCCGCTAGGATGCCTGACTA
>JAKAUD010000214.1 GCA_021827885.1 Thermoplasmata archaeon
TTGTAGGATGAACCATTTTTCCTTTAATCATGTGGTACCGGCAATCTTCTTCAGGAATGGGAAATAACAGGATATTTCGGAAGAAGTGACACGATCATACTCATACTAAATTGCCGATACTCAGGTTAATTTCGTATTTTGTCCAGAGATGCGTGAAACATTTCAATCTCCAGTTTCATTGAATTCTATAACAATGAGAGACTGCATTCAGCAATAGATTATAAAGCGCCAAGGGAGGTATATGAAGAATGGAAAGAAAGTATAATAGAAAAGTGATGATAGCTAAGAAGCCAATCCACTCTCATAATAGGGGACCAATCCAGTCCTGAACGAAGAGAAAACAGGCATCACAGAGGCAGAAAACGGTTTTGACTTCCTTGGATTCCACTTTGTTAGACACTTTTCCAGAAGGAGGAACAAGATGGTTTCCCTCAAAGAAGTCCCTGAAGGCAATAAGGCAAAAGATCAGGGAGAAGACCGGAAACAAAGCTCTATCCATAATTACCCCCATGGAAAGCCATGAAGGAGATAGAGACCACCCTCAAAGGATGGTCCAACTACTTCAGGCACAGCAGGTGGAAACAGAAAGAGTATGCGGGCAGGTACAAGAATCTGGAACTGCTTGGATTAAAGCTGCCCTCACCGCCTCCACAGAACATATACAAACGCTATAATGCCTTACGAGGAAGCTCGTCGGTGAGCGTAGTGCGGTAACTCCGCATGCTGCGTTCGACGAGGGTTAGAAGGAGAGGGTAACCACTTCTTCATTCTACTCTACCCATATCGTCGGTAACTTTTAGAATTACAAACCGCTTAGGCCATCTACGCCAGTCATAACTATTCTAGGAACGGGAAAGAGGTATAGCAGCCTCGATCTCTATTCTGAGGAGTTTAGCTTAGCAAGCGGTTATCAACGGATTATGGTTAAATTATCACGAGATCAAAATACTGTTGCATTTGATGAAGGGGTAGAAATATATAGCGGGATACCGTATTTTCCCTTGACTGAATCGTGGTCTATAAATATCTATTTTGGAAAACTTGTATTCAAGTCATTAAAAAACCAATTGAAGAAAAGCATTTTGCATTATACAACTTTCGGCTTACCAATTCTCTCTAATAATGATGATGACATTGTCACAGTACACGACTTATTCTTTCTCGAACAAGGTGACGAAGCACATAGGAAATTTTTCAACGTATCAGAGATGATTCTGCGTAGATTCTTGAGATTTAGAAATGTCGTTGCTCCATCATTTTTTATAAAAAGAGAGCTAGAGGACTATGGATTTGATGGAAAAATAAAGGTGATATATCTGCCCCCGCAAAAGGGTATAAATTTTATGAACGATAAAATATCAGCCAGAAAAATTTTAGGACTTCCTATGGACAAAAATTTAATCCTATCGGTATCAAGCGGACTCAGAAGGAAAAATCTTAAAGTAGTTGCAGAAGTAATGGGCAATTTCGATGATAAAACTTCGCTTGTAAAAGTCGGTTACCCCTTGGATGGAGCTTATAATTTTTCATCGCTTGAATCTGCAAAACTCAATTTAATTTACAACGCTTGTGATGCTTTCCTTTTTCCATCGTTAAAGGAAGGATATGGAAGACCATTGGTCGAGGCTATGGCTTCTGGGTTACCGGCAGTAGTATCAGATATTCAGGTGTTTAGGGAAATCTGTGGCAGATCGGCCATATTCGTAGAGCCGACTAAAGATGGATGCCTACTGGGCTTAAAGGAGGCTTTAAACAATCCCGAACAAATAGGAAAGGAGGGACTCACAAGATCTAAGATGTTCTCACGGGAAAATTTCATAAATGAAGTAAGACAATATTACTTGTCGATTGCAGATCAGAGGGGACCCTAAACCAAGTTGCAATCTGTCCCTTTATTGGCAAGCTTCAGAAAGAATCGATTCATTGCCTAGATCTATTCAGAACTCCTTTTGCAAGAGCCAGCAACTAAAGAAGATATTATTAGCTGATTAGAATATGGTTGTGTGCCCACTCAAAAAGTAATTACCAAGGCTGGAATTTTCACTGGTTCCGATCTAAGAAGTTTTGGAGGTGGCGAAAAAGATATACTTGGGTGGGTAGACAAGGTAAACGGAATTGAAATTACAATCTACTCACTTATCGATGATCGGAACATAAGGCTGTCGTATGATGAAATCCGTCGCATGCTTTCACCCAGAACGAACATCGTTTATTATTCTGCTTACAGGGCAAGCTTCCTGCGAGACCTCATTCCGTTGACATCTACAGGCTTAAAGGCACTTTGGTCACTTAGAAAATTTGATGTAATTTATAGTATGCATCAGGGTCTAATAATAAATAGTATAATACTGGTAATCTGTAAAATCTTTGGAGTAAAGTATGTTTTAGGCATTCATTCTCCGATTTTTTTTGATGAGGAACCTATCCTGGATACAATGCCAAGAAGAATTCTCACTAAAATCTTTTCTGCGTATAGAAAATTTTTAATACGGAGAGTCGGATTTGTCAGAATTCAAAATAAATCTGATGAGAAAAATTTAATGAGGAGCGGTTACACCGGACTTGTTTACAATATACCTCCACATGTGTACGATGATGGTGTCTTTGACCAAACCATCTCAAACAACCGATCTGAGTTCATAGCGCTGTTCGTTGGAAGACTAAGCATAAAACACAAAGGAATTGACTTATTGGAAGAGATAGTTGATAAAGTTGTTAAAAACAATGAGGCGATATATTTTCATATTGTGGGTTCGGGGTACGAAGGCAAACCGTTGATTGAAAAGTTAGCGACAAAATATCAGAAAAATTTAAAATGGAAAGGATTCCTATCTGAAGAGTTGCTAAACAAGGAGTATGCGGAGGCTAGTCTGTTCGTCTTTCCATCTAGAGGTGAAAATTTTGGAATTAGTCTTGCAGAAGCCCAAGTTAAAGGGTTGCCTGCAATAGCATTTAAGGTAATGGGCTCCGAGGACATAATTACCTCGGACATTCAAGGAACGCTAGTCCATCCATTTGATACCTCTGCCTTTGCTAGCGCCGTTCTGAAGCATTATGAGTCTTGGAGTAAAGATCCAGAAGGTTATTTAAAACGAAAACTAAAGGTGTCTATGTTAGCAATAAGTAGATTCAACCTGAGTGGAATTGTTGAAAGGCTAGAAGTAATGCTCGGGAACTAACAGGCGGTTTCGATGAAGGTTCTCTTGCATGCCTGGCAAAAGAATCATTACTTATACGAGGGTCTGGTTAATAACTTGGGAGTCTCAAAAGTTATATCTTATCTTCCAAGTATATTTAGCACCAGATATGGCGACACTGGAGACTTTTACGATAGCACAGAACTGTTAGAGTCCATTGATGAGTTCGATCTCATTATATTCACTCCAAGGTCTTTTTATGATAGGAACTTTAAACTTATTCTTAATAGGTATACTAGTGCCATAAAGGTTTTTATGGATCTAGAAGATGATTTTCTATTAAGGAATATAATAAAGCATAACGAAATACGCTTTTATTTTAAGAGGGAGCTAATTGAAAACATCCGTAGAACATATTGGGTCCATTGGTATCTCCGTTCCTTTTACGCTTCAGTATTGTTGCCCCCAGTCCATCGTAAAATAGGATTTCCAGTTGATAAACTAAATTTTCTTCCTTACCGTACCGCTTATAACTCCATTTCAGATAAGAAACTTAAAGGTTTTCCGCTATCCATTGGAACAAGTGAGAGCGAAAATGCTATAAATGGAGGAGAAAAATACCATGACTTATTCTATTGCATGTCATTAAATGGAATCAAGGAGAGGAAATACTATTTCGAGATATTAAAGAGGGACTCTTCAAATTTAGGTACAAATACTCTCGTGAAACCAGGCGGCCTGAGTAAGGAAAAATACATTCATGCACTGAAGAACTCGAAAGCATCAGTTTCAATTAGGGGAATGGGCTTTGATACTGACAGGTATTGGGAGATTCCCGCTTACGAAAGCATGCTGATTTCCATGCGATTGCCACTCAATATCCGGGAAAACTTCGTAGATCTTGAAAGCGCTTTGTTTTTCCAGACGTATGAGGAATTAAAAGTAAAATTTTCCAAATATGTTATCCACTCAAATGAATGGATAGAGATAATGAATAGGGGACACCAAAAATACTTAAAATTCCATACACCGACGGCTAGAGTTAGAGACTCTTTACTTTCTATTATTAAGTCCTAATGGACGTTTGTAAGCTGCACTGCCAGTTGTAGCGGGTTAAAGTGAACCTTCAATTGAGAACATCTAAAACTACAGTTGAAAAAGAGTCAATAGCTACTAATTGAGGTCTGATCAGTTCCGTTTGTTGTCGTCTAAATTGCTCGAGTTAATTTTTGGGTTCAAAAAAAACAAGTCCTATGTCTCCATTTAATAATTTGTGATTTTCCTCGAATGCAACTCTGTATCCTATCTGTTCAAGGATATTAATCGAAAGTTTTCTCAACCGACCAGAGTGAACTTCGATTATGATCCTTGGTTTGTATCTTTGTATTGTTTCTTCTCCGCCAAGAATAACCTTGACTTCAAAACCTTCGACATCTATCTTTAACAGGTCACACCTGAGTCTGAAACTATCCAGCTTCCTGAATTTAATGATCTGTTTAATGGGGCCGGTTGAAATCGTTTTAAGCATCTGGCTATTATATCTCATTTCTACTGACGTTTCCACATCAGATAGGGCACATTCATGCACCTCTATATTGGATGTCCCGTTTAACGCTATTAACTCTTTAAAGATAGAAATATTCTCTATTAGCGGCTCAAAGGCGTCTACTTTTTTCACACCATATTTCTTAGAACAAAGGATAGAATAGTCACCATATTGGGCCCCAATATCCAGGATGCTTGACTGGCTATCTGGGACAAATCCCTCAACACTGTAAACCTCATCGGCAAAAACTTCATTCAAATAGGCTTGTGGAAACTTATCAGGTAACTTGATTCCGTACTTGCTTACAGTCTCCGCTCCTCTTAAATTCCACTCGTTAAACAATTTACTCCTTCCTTGACTTGTGATCTGCGCTTTTAGGAACGAGAATAGATCCATTCTCTTTTTCTTAAAATAATTGAATTGAAGGATTTTAAAATTTATAGTCCGCCGAAAGACGCCGGGATATGTGGGGATGCATAATCTGGCGTTGTTAGAGCCTTGTACTCTTTGCACTAAGTCTGAGTAAGATTTACTCATTCAAATATGCCTGCCTATTTTACTATAAACCTGGAACTCTATAAGTAAAGACGGAACAGAACTCTCTTCGAACTGATTCAGATATGCATCCATTGAAAGCATAGTCAAATTAGACACTTGACCTTTTCTAAAAACCACCATCACTTTACCAACCTGCTCCTGATAATCCGCATTTCAGCGGATAATCCTGATGCTTTTTAACCAAAAGCTTTATTCATGCGATCCCGATCAATACGCATGGACATAATGAATTACGGACTCCGTGAGAAATATGAACAGTTGGGGAAGATCGACGACAGTCTTTCCGCCATGAAGGGGGGTGAAGAATAATTCCGTATCGCACTTCGGTTTCAAGGCACATTCCTTACATGGCAGCGCCCTCCAGATGATTAGGCAGTTCGTCGTGACCTCTGCCTCCGTCCATGATTCACAGGTCGATCTGGGCATTCGCGGCATGACAAACTACAAGGACAAGGGTTATCAGGGAGCACATCAACGTGCATCAAGGGATACTCCCCTTACACTTGATCAGGTGAGATGGAACCTGCGCATATCAAGGAAGAGATCACCCGGCGAGAGGCCATATTCCGTCACCAAGGGAGTCATGCACGGCGGGCATGTGCTTGTGACCACGGTGAGTGGGGTCAGAGTGAAGATAACGTTCCTCTGCCTTGGCTACAACGTCATCACGCTTCTTGCCATGAAGAAGAGGAATGACGCTGCCAGATCACGTAAAATGGCAGCTTAAGCTAGGGAAAAACAGAGAAAAAGGATGGAAGAAGAGAGAAAATAGCACCTGTTCTGCCGGTTTTCTGTTTCTTTCAGCAGGAAAATCGCTCAAAGTGAATCCAGCACTGTGTGAATGGAAGATTACTGGGTTACTAGAAATCGTTTGAAGTAAATTGTAATAGCGCGGGGAGAGGGATTCGAACCTTGGCTTTCATATA
>JAKAUD010000039.1 GCA_021827885.1 Thermoplasmata archaeon
ATCGAGTGGAATGCAGTGGTAGATCAAAGAATAATAGAGCCTACGGAGGAGGATCTAAAAGTGCTCCGGGAAGCAGGGAAATAGGTAATGTGGACGATAGAGATTAATTCCAGGATAAGCCTCCTAATTCATGCGGAAAGTAAGATTTAGAGATGTTACATTACCATTTGATGCAAAAAATAATGAATTGTTTTGTGTGTCTATTGCGGTTGCATATATGCAAGAACTCATGTTCGGCAATAGAACATTTATTCTCCCAGTCGAAGGGTTCAGAGAAATGATTGTGGTGTTGACATTATCAGGGCGCCCCGATATGTCATAGACAACTAAATATAGCTTATCATTAATGTTGTCAAATCCAAGCCAGTTTATTCCTGTGCCAAAATTTTCACTTTTAATTATGTTAGTGACTTTATTTTGTGATAAATTCATTTGAGATATTAAGTTACCTGAAGCTTCGTACAAGAAACCGTTATTGGAGTCAAAGGCCATGGATCCATCCCAATGCCCTGTTAGTTCTTTTGAGAAATTGCTCTGAGAGCTTCCAAGACAAAAGCTTGATTTAACACCTCCCATATTTATTACATTGCCTGAATTACTCGAAGAGACAAGAGTTTGCATAGGGTTAGCTTGTAATTCCGTATTGATCTTAACCAGGTTAACGGTACTTACTGTAACTAGCATCATAATTATGGTTATTACCAAGAATCTAACAGTCTTTGATACTTTAAGTTTGTTCATGATTTCACCTCAATTTCAATTTTGGAAATTAAATTATACCGATTCATCTAGCGTTGTCCAGTAGCAAGTGGTTGCAAGGCTTATGTCGTATGTTCCGGGGTTTGAAGACGACTGGAAACCGTTGTTCAGGTTTTGATATCGAGGATTCTGCTGAAGATAGTAGTAGTTATACCATCCATTTGACCATGCTGTTTGCCCATTGATTATGTTGTTATTAGCTGTTCCTCGGATGCAGGATACTGAGAAAGGATTAAACTCTGGTAATTGAAATGGCAACGCGTTCATTAGTGGAGTCTCGACTACTGAGCTAAAAAAATACGGAGTAAATAGTTGTGATGGTATTATTCGAATGAAATTATGGGCACCATTGTTAAGGTTGCAAGCGTTTATGCAGAAATCACCAGAATTAGAATAAGTAATTATTATATTTATAGTGTCTCCTGCTGCCGGACAAACGCGATTTAATGGTTGAATACCATTATAACAACCGGAACCACTTTGAGCATCCTGGTAGAAAATGCAAGGTGCTTGATTAGGGCGAACAAAAACTCCTGCTTGAACCATACCTCCACCAACATTAGCTGAAAGTGATTCCCAAATTACCATTCCGACATTTGTATATTTACCTACTCCGTAACTCTTACATGTCGAGGGATCATAAACACCGATTTCATTTTGGTCTGAGACTCCTGTTGGAATCTGTATATTCTCTGATACTGCTGTCACTTCATAATTGAAGTTGCAAGTCACCGTGTGTGGCCACGGTGGCAATCCCACACTCCAACCAACATTTTTTGTTTTAGTGCCTTGATCATAGAAGACATATCCATCCCAGTATGTACTTTCTGTTCCGGCAACAATAAGAGATTTCGGTAAGATTTTTATTACCACTTGTTGGGTTCCATCAATTGTTTCTACAGTGAAAGATATCTTCTTTTGCGTTTTACCATCCTTCATGTACTTAGCTATCAGGCTTATCGATATGTTTCCTGAAGAATTTGAACTTACCCCCAGACAGCAGATTGGGTTGCCTCCTAAAGAAAGAACTTTTGGGTATATCAGTTGCCACTGATTCATCACTGTTGAGATTTCATCTGAAAGATTGAAATTCACCGATGCATTGTGTGATACGTCCCATGACTTCTCTCGGTTGTATGACTTCGTTGTAATGCTCTTCAAATATGATGATGTGATTGAAGTGCTATAAACCTGATTGGCTGAACCAATCTGAAATGCATGTTCAGAATGGTTTATACCAACCGGATTATTTCCCTGATAGATGATTGCTCCGAGAGAAGCAAACATCATTACTATTCCTAAAACCATCAGTTTCTTGATTTGTGCCTTCATACGGGCGGGAAATGATATATATATAAATCTTGGCTTTATTTAGGCTTAGAATAACGCCACTCAATTGTCATTGGAGACATTTCTCTATCTTGATCAACAACTGAAATCTTAACTTATACTGGATTCTCAAAGATTTCATACCTACATTTATCCTTCAATGGAAAAGGAAATATTCGATAGTTTGGCATATTTCAAGAAATTGAATGAGAATTTGATTAAATGAGTATCGGGGATGATTACATTGCAGGAAGTATGCACTCCAATGACACAATATGATTACCTTTGAACAAGTGAGTTTATGACGGATGTAAATATGCCAGTATACTGATCGCTAATACAAAAACGCCCATAGAAACAGAGCAAAAGTCTTATAACTTGTCCTTTAATTATGTCTCAACTCCTAACGAGCTAAATCCAAGCAGACAATCTGCAATGCATAAACTCGACGAAGAAGATGTTCATCATTGCCTTTGTATACATTGGACAAAACTCTATAAGTGCATGGAAAGGGTTGAATGGGATTAGATCTCAATGCATCACAATGAATATTTGTGATATGGTACCCTAAAAGCTTAAGGATCTTGACGAGGTGTGATATTGAAAGTACCGGAAAGAATAGTTGTGGTAGGAAATAGTACAGCAGGAATAACCGTTGCAAACAAGCTTAGAACGAGAATTTCAAGGGAAAACGCCGAAATTATCCTGATTTCCGGTGGAAATAGGCATTATTTTAATGATGCCTCCGTTTTTGTTCCCGTTAATTTTCTGCAGACATCACAGTTGTCTGCTCCAATAAAAGGATTGATAAAAAACTCAATCGTTTTTGTGAATGAAAATGTGAAAATGATAGATATAGAAAGTAAGGGGGTAACAACAGATGATGGCCATCTTATCAGATATACCTATTTAGTGTTGGCAGGAGATTTTGATTCTGCACATGATACAATTCCCGGCTTTATAGAAGAAGCCAGATCAGTTAACGCTGTTCAAAATGCTATTGCCCTCAGAGAGGATATTGAGAGTTTGAAATCAGGAACAATCGTGATCGGAAATGCTCAAAACTACATGGGAAATGAGACTCTAATCAGCGATCTTGCAATTGTAATATCTAATGATATGAAGAGAAGGAAACAGGATACCAGGGTCAAGGTTCAGGTGTTTTTCCCCGAGGCGAAGATCCACGGCAGCAATGAATTGTATAAGCACATTGAGGCCGTGTTAACGGAAAACAACATCGAAGTCGTGAGTGGATTCAACCTTGCATCAGTGAACGTCAAGAATAAGGAACTTGTTTCAACGGACGGAAAGACCATAAAGTATAACCTGCCAATAATAATGCCGCCAGAGTCCCTGGACAGGTCGATCATTTCCTCAAACATCCCGAAGGATGATAGCGGTAAAATTAAATTTGATCTCGACACATTGTCTGTCAGCGGGCATGAAGATATCTTCACCATTGGAGGATCGCTGAATTTACACGGTTCCCAGACAATAAGTACTGCCCTGGATCAGGCTGAGTTTGTATCAGCATTTATCGCTAACAGGATATCTGGATACAGGGATCCTGGGACTTATGAATTCAAGATTCAGTTGCAGCCAATATTGAATTCCAGAAGTGCAGAGACTATCCTTATTTCTGGAGAAGATTTGGTTGTTGGAAAACCTTCTGAGACTGACTTTCTGATGAGGCTTTATGCCCATTCTTCTTATTTTGGCAGAGAGATTAGAGGTTTTATATAGGTGATATTATGGTAACTGATGAAGAAAAACAGAATGAAATAGAAAGAATGTTGGGTGAAATCGTTGAGGACGATGAATCAATGGCCTCAATCCTGAGAATAATATCTGGGTTGAAGGATTCCGGCAGCCTGCTGCTTCTTGAATCGCTCATTTCCAAAAAAATGCCTGGCAGCACTGTTCAGGTTGAAAAATTAGTTAATTCCAATGAAATGAATCTTGGCATTCTTAAATTAATTGATGTTCTTACGGCATTTATGGCTGCTATATCGCAGGGGCCAACATCTGGCATGATCACTTCCATATTATACAATAGTGACGATCTTGCCGAAACCATGGTTAGTGGTGCTAAAAAGCCCGATAATTACAGCCTGCTTCGACTTATGGGAATGTTTAAGGATCCAGAGCTTGCAGCAGGCTTGACTGCTGTGTTGAATGCCCTCAAGGAATTGGGCAGGATTTTGAAAACGGTGGGATAATCTGAGTCTATCAGTAAGTTTCAGGTATGAAGCAGATAACGGAAGATTTATAACCGACGTTGATGGAAAAGAGAAAATCAGCATCAAGGATCCATTCACCGACAAGAATGTCTTTTATTCTCCAACGGAACTTCTCCTCCTGGGAATGGGTGGCTGTTCCAGCGATGATGTTCTTCTTATCCTGAAGAAAAGAAAAAATGAAGTCGGTGAATTCAGGTGTGAGGTTTCAGGCATAAGGGAAGACACTGATCCAAAAACCCTGAAGTATGCAGATATCCATTATATCATAAGTGGAGACGTGGATGAAGCGTCAGCAAAGAGAGCCATAGAACTCAGCCTGTCTAAATACTGCAGTGTTTCAATTCTTGCGAAGAGGGGCGGCACAGACCTCAGATATTCGCTGACACTAAACGGTAAGATGCTAATAAAAGAAGAAAAGGCTTGATTGATCCTATTCTCCAAGATTCTTGATTCCGCTTCCCGTTAGGATTAAAAGGGAAGTCTTATCTTTTCCCATTTTTTTATAGGCAGCAAAAGTGGTTGCAGAACTAAATTCAGCATAGATTCCCAATTCCATAAGAGATTGCCTTGATTCCATTATCTCATGGTCAGAAACGGTCACTGCTTTTCCGTATGATTTCAATTTAGAAACCATTTCGCCCAGGTGTGGGGAGTTTACAGTCACGAGTGCATCTGCAATAGATCTGCCGTAAGCTCGTCCCATTATGCCATTCAGCCTGTCATAAAGGGGACTTATGGACTCTGGCTGAACTGCTATTATCTCGGGAATTTCACTTATCTCTCCGGAAGTTCTTAAGTGCTCCAGCCCAGAGATTAATCCTAGAAGTAATGTGCCAGCAGATATGGGAATAAATATTCTCTCTGGCATTTTCTCGTTTTGCATGAATATCTCGTAAGCAAGAGATCTAATTCCATCTATGAATTCTGGCATGTACGCATGGCCAAGATACGTTCCCTCTGCCGCCAGTGCCTGCTTGTAAAGATCCTCCCTTGTTCCATTGACCTTTATTACGTCTGCACCGTATGAATAAATCTGGTCAAGTTTTATCCTGTTTGAATTTGCGGAAACAAAAATTCTGGGCTTAAAATTGCACATTTTTGAAAAAAGTGAAAAAGATGCCCCCGCGTTTCCCGATGAATCTTCGTTAACAACTGAACCCTCTGGCAAAAGATTATCTGAAACGATATGGGAAAATAGCGAAACCATCCCCCGATCCTTGTATGATAAGCTTGGTGTAAAATAATCCAGCTTCATCCAGAGTTTCTGGAACTTATGAACTGGCGTATTGAATTCAGGATCCATTACCCATTTATCTATATAAGGGAAATTTTCCTTCATGGCATCGTGGTATTTCCAATCCACTCTTAAATAAAAATTATGGCCACAACTGTGGCATACGTGCTCTAATTTGGTTCTCGGTTTTTTGCAGTTGCTACATTCAATTATAGGTTGCATCAGAAAAGATTAGAGTGATGAGTAATAGTTCTCATCATATGGCTCTGGCTTCAATCCTTTTCTTGTCCTTATCTTGGATACAATCTCGCTCTGCAATTCGTAAGGAACTTTCTGGTATCCCTCGTTTTCTGAGCTCCACAGAACCTTTCCTCCTGTGGCGCTCCTGATTGCAGATGCAAATCCAAACATCCCGGATACAGGTATTTTCGAAATGATCACAATATCGTCTCCTTCGGTGTTCATTTCATCAACTACTCCTCTTCTCTGCTGGATTTCATTTGTAACTGAGCCCATGATGTCCTGAGGTACGTTTATGTAAACTCTCTGAACTGGCTCAAGCAATACCCTCTTTCCCTTACATATTGCACCGTATATTGAGTTTCTTCCTGCTGGTATTACCTGTGCAGGACCTCTATGGATACTGTCCTCATGCAGTTTCGCATCAACAAGCCTTGCCTTCAATCCGGATACCCTTTCATTTGCAAGCGGGCCTCTGTTCATTACCTCCTTGAAGGCATCAATGAGAAGTTCCATGGTCTCATCAAGATACTGGATACCCTTGGTAACATCCGTCAATAGATTGTCTCCTTCAATGCACTCAACGCCCCTGGCTTCATCCCTGTCCATGCCGTTAGCCTGGAGCATCTCCGTGAAGGCCTTTCGGTCCTTGAATTTTGCGCCCTGCGGAATCTTGCCCTCTTTTATCAGGGCGATTATTGATTCCTCAAGCGGAGCTACCTCAAAGTAGAATTTGTTATGTTTATTTGGGGATTTTCCTTCAAATGGCCCTGCTGGACGATCTATGGTTTCCCTGTAAACAACTATTGGATCTGAGGTTGTAACATCGATTTTATAATCATTCCTTATTCTGTAAAGTGTTACCTCAAGGTGAAGCTCTCCCATTCCAGAAATGAGATGTTCACCGGTTTCCTGATTTATGTTCACCTGAATGGAAGGATCAGCCTTTGAAACCGTCTTCAGGACTTCAATGAGCTTTGGCAAATCTGACGTGTGTTTCGCCTCAATTGCAAGTGTCACCACTGGATCTGTATAGTGCATCATAGGCTCGAAAGCCTCCATGTCCGTCAGTGCTGCAACCGTGGAACCTGCATTGGCACTCTTCAATCCTATTACTGCTGCAATGTTCCCTGCTGAAATATTATCAATCTGAATCCGGTCTGGTCCGACCATCATCGCAAGTGTTTGCAGCTTGAATTTGCCGGATGCTCCCAGTATATATAATTCCTGTCCTCTCTTGAGCGTTCCGCTGAAAATCCTTCCAACCGCAATCTCCCCTGCGTGCGGATCAACGATAATTTTAGTTATCATCATATTCACTGGACCATCGGGGTCGCAATTCATCATGGCCTTGCCATTGACTGAAGCCAAATCGCCTTTCCAGATCTGTGGAATCCTGTAAGCCTGTGCCTCCTTTGGATTTGGAAGATGCTTGATTACCATTCCTAGTATAATGGTATGAAGTTGTGATTTCTTTGCAAGTTCCTTTTGGTTTCCTGCTTTCACATAATCCACTATATCCTTAAATGAAACCTTGGTCTCTTTCATTGATGGAACGGAAATTGCCCAGTTATTATATGCAGAACCAAATGCAACCTTTCCATCCTGTACGTTGAGCTGCCAATCCTTGATGAATTCTTTTGGCGCATATTTGTTCAGGAGCTTGTTGACATCGTTTATGATCTTCACGAACTTCTTCTGCATCTCATCTGCATTGAGCCTCAGTTCGTTTATGAGCCTGTCCACTTTATTAATGAATAAAACTGGTTTCACCCTTTCCCTGAGAGCCTGCCTTATGACGGTTTCTGTTTGTGGCATTACCCCTTCCACAGAATCAACTACTATAATTGCCCCATCAACGGCCCTCATTGCCCTGGTTACATCACCGCCAAAATCGACGTGCCCCGGAGTATCGATGAGGTTAATGAGGTATTCATCTTTATCATGAACGTGAACCATGGAGGCAACCGCGGCGTTTATTGTTATTCCCCTTGCCTGTTCCTGTTCATCAAAATCAAGCATCAACTGTTTTCCAGCAAGATCCTCACTCATCATCCCAGCGCCAGCAATCAGGTTGTCGCTCAGGGTGGTTTTACCGTGATCTATGTGTGCAGCTATACCCATATTCCTTATTCTTTCCGGATGGTTGATCAATTTCGAGGCTTTTGCAATATTATCTTCCTTTCGTCCCATAAAAACACCTTGTCAATTTAAAATTTATTAAATTAAATATAAAAAAATTTGGATTAACTCTTTATCTGGATTTCTATCTGAACTCCATCTGGGATGGCAATTCTCATGAGCTGTCTCAGAGTTCTCTCATCAGCATCAACATCGATGAGTCTCTTGTGTACCCTCATTTCCCATCTGTCCCATGTAGGAGAACCCTCCCCATCTGGACTCTTCCTAACTGGTACCTGCAATCTTTTGGTTGGGAGAGGTACTGGACCATGAACCTCTACTCCGGTTCTCGAGGCTATTCCTTTAATTTCGTTACAGACCAAATCTACGACCTTATGTTCGGAACCGCTAAGTGAAATTCTGGCTTTATATGAGACCAATCATGCCACCTTACTTAAGTTCAATATCAATACACTGACCAGCAGCTACTGTTTGACCCATGTCCCTAATTGCAAATCTGCCCAATTGCGGAAATTCTGCAACCTTCTCGATCACAAGTGGTTTATCGGGGACAACTTTCACTACTGCGATATCTCCTGTCTTGATGTATGCCGGCTTGTCTTCCTTTGTGGTTCCATCCTTTGGGTTTATGGTCTTGATGATTTCCTCAAACCTGCATGCTACCTGCGCAGTATGTACGTGAAAGACTGGTTTGTATCCTGCAGCTATGACTGATGGGTGGTTGAGCACGACAATCTGTGCAGTGAATGATTTTACAACTGATGGTGGAGATGTTACTGGTCCGCAGACGTCTCCTCTCTTAATATCATTCTTTGCGATTCCCCTTACGTTGAAACCGACATTGTCTCCAGGTCCAGCCTGATCCATTGCTTCATGGTGCATTTCTACTGTCTTGACTTCTCCCTGCTTGTTTGCTGGGTTGAATATGACCTTGTCACCATTCTTCAATATGCCTGTTTCTATCCTTCCAACAGGAACTGTGCCTATTCCGGTAATGGAATACACATCCTGGACTGGCAACCTGAGTGGTTTGTTGATTGGTTTCTCAGGAACTTTCAATGAGTCAAGTAACTCAAGTAATGTCGGGCCCGAATACCATTTCATGTTTTCAGATTTCTTTGTGATATTATCTCCCTTGTATCCACTGATTGGAACCATGGGGATATTTCTGTATCCTATCGATGCAAGGAATTTTTCTACCTCTCCCTTGACTTCTGCAAATCTCTTTTCACTGTATGGAGGCTGCGTGGCATCCAACTTGTTGATTGCAACTATAAGCTGCTGTACTCCAAGGGTCTTGGCCAGATATGCATGTTCTCTTGTTTGAGCCATTATTCCGTCTCCATCCCTTGATGATATTACAAGAATAGCGGCATCTGCCTGACTTGTTCCTGTTATCATGTTCTTGACAAAGTCCCTGTGCCCTGGGGCATCAATTATGGTAAAGTAGTATTTTCCAGTCTCGAATTTCCTGTGAGAAAGCTCAATTGTAACTCCCCTCTCTCTTTCTTCTTTGAATTTATCCATTACCCATGCGAACTCAAAAGTTGCTTTGCCCTTCTCTTCAGCCTGCTTCTTGTATTCCTCAATTATGTGCGGAGGAATTTCTCCGTGTTCAAACAAAAGTCTCCCTACGAGGGTTGACTTTCCATGATCGACGTGTCCTATTGTAACCAGATTTATGTGCGGTTTCTGTGATGCCATTTTTACACCTTTATTTCTAATTTTGTGGTAGTCCGTAAAAGGATTTTCTTTATTAAACCCTTTGGTGCGAGATTGATAAAGATTATAAGATGTTTTCTCTAGTTTGCGAATTAAGCTTTAACTCTGGTTTCGTTGAAAAATTTTGGCTACGAGAAGCTTTTTCGTTGAGAAAATTAGTTTTAATGCCATAAATAATGCTTTTCTTTCCCTCCGGCCACTTAATTATGGTCTCATCGTGAATGGCAGTATCTCCGTGAAGGACGACCATGTCCGGGGTGAAGGCGCTGGAAAAATGTTCTATCTCCCTTATATTCTTGACAACCAGAATTCTGAATATGCGGCATGAGGCGACTGCAATATCCTGAAAGCCATCGAGAACGAATAACTTATTCTGGCTTGGGTAAGACTCAATAATTTCCTTAAGTGTAGCTTCATTTGAATCAACTGTATAGGTTGTTCTGGGACCCATGTTGATTACGGTTATCTTGCCTTCCTTCTTGATTTCGGAAACATTGTTGCCCATGGCACTCAATTTTCGTTCATCGTGCGGGAGGTTCTTGATATAGACTATTTCCGTTTCGAATGGAGATCCGATGTTCTCTGCAATCCATTCACTGACATCCATACTCCCGGATCCGACAAAACCAGAAACACTAATCAACAATCTTCTTGAATTTTCGTGAGATTCCATAGCCATACCGAACATACACTCCAAATGGTTTGGTTCATACTACATTAACTTTGCAAGGTGACATCTTCCTACGACTGAAGCCGTGGGCTTCCTGCTTCATCAACCGTTGCCCCTTCATGTATTCGGGTGGTCTTACACAATCTCCAACAGGCGTTAATTCCCCACTGTCCGTGGGTACTCACAATGCCTTGGTTTTCAGCATTGTGTATAAAGATTGCATTGCATTTATTAAATGTTGTGTTCGCTCTCATCCCACTCATAACGAGTGGGTTTTCTCGCTCACCATGATAAAAACATATTTCTTTTCATCTGATATATATTTGTTGGCCATTGAACAGACGTCCCTGCTCCTGAATTCCCTTAAATACCATTCATGCTATGCTACATGATGATAGATCGAATATATCTCATTCCGCACGGTGACGAACTGGTAGATCTTCCCGATGAGCAGAGCCGGAAAATGAGAAGGCAGATAATGGATGGAACAGCCGATGATTGTTCAGATACAGTAATTGTGGTAACTCCGCACGGCCTTAGCCTGGATGGCAGGTTTTCAATTTGTGGCAATAAAAACCTTAGCGGTTCCTATCTTACAGAAGGCGGAAAAGTCATGGAAATGAAGTTGCAGAATGATTCCGATCTCTCCAATGTTATTTTGAATGGCAATAGGAAGATCATGTCAAAAGCAACCTTTTCCGGTGGTGCCCAGACGGCATTTCCGATCGATTTTGGTTCGCTCATTCCCCTCAGCTTCTTCAAGAGCAGCAAGGCCGTATTGATTGGGCAGTCCAGGATTTGGGATGTTGCTGGATTATATACACTTGGTGAAAAACTTCACGATATATTGTCCACGGGGAGTGCCAAATACTCAATCGTTTTTAGCGCAGATCAGGCACATACGCACAGCGCAGAAGGCCCATATGGATATTCACCGAAGGCAGAAATTTATGATCAAATTATCAAGAAATGCGTGAAATCAGGAAACTTTTCTGATTTATTTACGCTGGATCGCAGTTTTGTCGAAGAGGCAAAGCCGGACAGCTTTTGGATAATGATTACCCTCGCAGGTTTTATGTCCCGGAGTGAAAGTAAACTTATTTTCAAATACTATTATGTAGCAAAATACTTTGGAATGCTCTATGCAGATTCCCATGAAACGGCGCAAAAAATTTAAAGCCCGAAATGATGGGCTGTTATGTCAGGTCGCCTGAAAATATATTTGATATTAATATTGGCAGCACTCCTTCCTTCGCTGATGTCTTTAGCCTATGTTTTACACCCCATCTGAATAGATTGAAAAATTAATTTCGTGATTTTATGACATACAGGGAAGAAATAGATTCAATAGTAGACCAGTTGCTCTTTGATAAAAAATTCAATATCAACATGGCAGATTTTCAGAATATTGTTATTGAAGGCATGGGAGGTTCTGGCATAGCCGGATTAATATTCAGTGAAATCTACTCAGGAAAACCTCTAGTCGTGCTGAATTCCTATCACTGCCCTGAATTTGTCGGGAAAAAAACACTGTTTATCGCGCTTAGCTATTCCGGGAATACTGAAGAAACCTTGAGTTGTGCCAGAGAGGCGAAAGAGAAGGGCGCAGTGGTGCTTTCAATAACCTCAGGTGGCAAATTGCCTGAGATTTCCGATTTTACGATCAGGATTCCATCAGACTACCAGCCAAGATCTTCCCTAGGATTTTTACTGATGCCATTGATCAATACAATAGCTCCAGGATTGAGGAAAAATATTGATGAAATCATAAAAAATATAAAATCCATCAGGAAGAGTGAGGATGAAATAGATTCCATTGCCAAGAAGATCTATCAATCAGGGAAAGTGCCCTATTTTGTCTCCTGGTCTCCAACTGCAAGCGTAGCATATCGCTGCAAGACACAATTCAATGAAAACTCCAAAATGCTTGCAAACGCCGGTTTTCTATCGGAAATTAACCATAATGAACTTGTTCCAATGGGGATGAACCACGAACAGGATCCATTTATTTACATAGCATACGAAAACTCGTTTTCGGATAGAAATTCACTTCGATTGAAACTGACTGAAAGCCTTTCAGGCAGGGAAATAACGAAGGTAAAACTCATTGGAAGCAATGCTTTCGCACAGATTATGTATGGCGTATACTACGGAGATATCCTGAGTTACCACTTTGCACTGCTTCGCGGAATAGACCCTGAAGATGTTTCTATCATTGAGAAACTGAAGGCTGAACTTTCTTAACAACAGAATCTATCTTGCTGCCTCCGGGAGGGAGCACTGACGATATCTCATCACGCTCCCAATTGAGCATTTCCGCAATTTCCTTTGCAATCTTTTCTCTTTTTGTCTCTCCGGGTGAAATGAAGATTATGTCCTTTTCAGCCTCAATTTCCGTGGAATCTGGGCAGATCATTGGAAGTTCAGCATTTTCGTAATTTACGGTTGAGACCTTCAATTTTAATGGCAGATTGAAGAGATAATTACGCTTGCCCTTGACGATCCATGATCCCTTCCTCACAAATTCACCTGATTCTGGGGTCTTGCTGACCTGAAGTGGGGTTACCCAGTATGCAGATCCTGAACCAAGGCCGTTGGCCCATGCCCTTGAATTTGCAACCGCAAACTGGGCAGCTTCAAGTATATCCCTTTCAATGTCAGAATCAGGGTTGTTTAATTTCAGTACTGTGCTTGGAGCACCATACAAATCCGCATGAATATAGATGTCTTTTTCTCCCATATGCTTCTTTACAACCTTTTCGTTTCCATTTACATCCTTTCCAGCCACCACGAGATTTCCTCCGCTCGTAATGAACCAGTGGTATGACTCGAACCACTTCTTTGGCCTGACCTTCTTTCTCCCGGAACTGTCACTGCTGATATTGATCTTTGAAGTTTCCTCCAACGCTTTCTTTGCTCCTTCCGCCTTTAATATATATTCCTTTGACCTGGTGAAATAGTGGTTGGCGTTTTCCCCTGAACTCATGTTCAACCATAATTCCATCTCTCCCCCACTCCTTTCGATTGTGATAATTTTCTTGTCGAAATCAAGCCCCTTAAGAATTATCCCCGGGTATATCTCCTGACCAGTTTTCATTGTTTTCAGTGACTTTTTTGCAATGGAAAGAATCTTCTCAAATTCCCCCAAATTCGAAATTAAGGTTTGCCCTGCTGCCTTTAACTTTGCAGATAGCTCTATATATTGCTCGATTGTCTTCTTCTGGTTGGTCACCCTCCTTTCAACCTGCGTTACCTGCGGATCCACTTCCCTGATTCTGCCCATCTGGCTGATGAGTCCTTCGTTAAAATCCTCAATTATTTCTGGTTCTTCCTGCATTGACTGCAACTTAACAGGTGATAACATGTTCGCCGATTTGTAATAATATGCTTTATTCAAGGCAGTTTCTTCAAGCAATTTCCTGATCTCTCCCATTATTTCCGGCACAAGAGTGACAAAATCCACCGAGGCTTTTTCCTTCTCAATACCCAGCCTGACAGCAATCTCCTCTGCATATTCGCCACCGAGATTCAATCTTGTTGCCATTGTTTGGACGATTGATGCCTTGCTATTCGCCAGTATCTTTGCAATCTCTTCTTCGCTTGCAGAGATCGGATCCACTGTGGATGGTGGGATGTACTTCTCTCCTTTCAGGATCTTCCTGTTTTTCCATTCCCTTGGATTAAAGGCATATGTTATGAGATCGTTTTCAATAATAATCAGGTTTCCTTCCCTGAATAGTTCAAAGACAAGCTGGGTACCCGAATACATTGTAATCCTGAGCACACGGTCGAAATTTATCTGCTCAATATCCCTTATCTTCTGCTCAGAGAGATTTTTTCTGAGGAACATTGCAAAAGATGAAGATTCCTCAGGCCTGAGTGGATCCATGAATGCAGTGCCAGATGATAATTTTATGTGAAATGGAAATTTGCCGTGATCAGATGAATACAGTATGAAAGTGAATTCATCCTTTCCGGTCTGATAAATCTTCTTAATGAATGCTCCCCGGAATCTTTCACCATAAATCCTTACAAGAGCGTAGAAATCGATTGATGACTGCTTATCCTTCATTGGGATCACAGCGTAAATTGATATATAAAAAATACATAGGATAACCACATGAAGTAAGATGATTATTATATCGTCCGGCGTTGAAGAAAAATCATCTTTTGCAGACTTCCTGGGTGCCTTATCAGAAGAGCTTGGCATCCCCCCTGGCAAAGAGAATCCAAATCACCTGATTGATGCAATCATCTGCAGTGCCCGTGAGAATTCGCCACGTGATCTGAGGAGAATTATTGACGAAAACCTAAATCCAGCGGCCGTTCTCATGTTTTCACCATATTACCTGAGGGAAACGTTCAGGGATTTCTATAAAATCACCTTTCCGGTTCTTATAGTGGTTAATAAGAACATGAAGGAAGAATTGAGAAATGGTTGGATCTACCACGATAATATATCGGATTCAAAACTGGAAAATGTTTCTGGTGATGAAGAACCTATATGGGTAAGCAGAAGAGCGCAATGTATTAGTTTAACAAAGAAATTCCTCTCGAATGGCTTCAAAAATATCTGAAATTGAACTGCAGATAAGATTCGGTGATCTTGACGCACTAGGGCATGTAAACAATGCAGCGTATCTCAGCTTCTTTGAGTTGGGAAGGATTGATTTTTTCATGAAATTCCTCAAGGGTTTTCACTCGAAAACGGTAAATTTTGTGGTAGTGCACGCAGATATTGATTTCAGGATACCCATATATTATGAGGATAAACCGCGAATTTTGACCGAAATTGAGAAAGTAGGCACAACAAGCGTGTCGTTCAAGCATACCATATTGCGCCAGGGAGATGATGCAATTTTATCTTCGGGTAAAACTGTAATAGTCTGGGTTGACAGGGAAGGAAGGAAACAGCAGATCCCTGATCACCTCAAAGACTTGTTGTCGTAAAATGCTGATGCGAGAATCCTGGGGGTTCAAACGGGAACAAAGATATAAGAAATAACCGCAGGAGTAATGGGAAGCAACCCAAGCATGTAAAGGGAGAGCGTTATTGAAGAAGTATAATAAACACTTCTTGTTGCAACATACACTGCAGAAATTACCAATCCCATGGAGAATTCGTCAAGAATGAAGAGAAAAGAGTAGTTTCCGGGATATCCTCCAAGGAAAGTGAACAGGTATATTGAAAAGAACCCTGTGTATAGAAAGGAGCTGATAATGGCGGAAACCCCAATACTGGTTAATTTATCAAGCACTTCTATAGTGATAAGCCTGAAATTGAATTCCTGAAAACATACAAGGGTAAAGAGCGTTGTGAAAATATATGGGATATTATTGGAACCTGGAATCGAAATTTCAATTGCGTATGCCCACAATGCAATTACGGTAATTAGCACAATAAATCCTTTCACATTCTTGAAATTTTTTAATATATCGTACCTGATGTCGGTCAATAAATAAAAACCAAGAATTTCAACCCATGCGATGAATACATACGCATAGAATGAAAACATGGAAACTTCTATGGTGGAGTATGGTGACACGTTGAAGTAGTAGAAAATAAAAACCAGAAACTGGAATAGTGCAAACAGAAGAAGCTTTCTTACATTTCCAGTTTCCATCAATGCCTAATCGCTACATTAACGATAACTTTTTCATTTTTATCCAATGAAATGTACATAGTTCAGGCTAAAACTGTAGTGGCAGCAAACAAACCGCTATTAATAAAAATGTGAGGAAATAGTTGGATATGTGAAAAACTTTCTTATACGATTTTTCATCCTTTCTCGTATACAATCTGATTGCTGGCACTAAAATAAGAAGTGCAAGAGGGATGGAAATTACCCTGTATGCCGCTCCAAGAACGGGAAAGTTAAAGATTGCCGGAAAAATTGTCAGGATAAAAAGGATTACAGTATTCAGAAGAATCCAGAATATTGTTTTATCTACGCCTCTTGTTACAGGAAGCATTGGTATCTTCGCTTCTCTATAGTCGTTGGCATACTTGATGGAGAGGCTCCAGAAGTGAGTTGGAGTCCACATGAATACCAGAAGTGCAACAAAGATTGAGCCATAGGTGATTACCCCACCCACTGATGCTGAACCAGCCAGCGCAGGAAAACTCCCTGCTATCCCGCCAATAACGATGTTCAGGTCAGTTCTCCTCTTCAGGATAATTGTGTAGAGGAGTACATAACTCAAAAATCCAAGAAGAATGAATGCTTCGGAAATAATATTTAAAAATAGCAGCCCAACTACAATGGAAATGACCAGCAGTGCTGCCGCAGAGATTGCATATTTCATCCGGTTTTCCCTTATTTCCTCCCTCCTTGACGCTACTCTGTTCATCAATATGTCAATGTCAGTATCATACACATTATTGAATAGTGCAGCGGAGAACGATGCAAGTGAGCCTGAGATCAGGAGAGGGACAAGATATACCAGGTGCGCCCAGTTAGAACTCAGTGTGAAAAAGCCTGCAAGCGCGACAAGATCGACAAGAAATGTAATTTCAAGTTTTACAAGATTATTTATTTTTGAAAATGTGCTGTATTCAGGCAACTAAAGCACCTGAACTATCCAGGAGGTCTTGAAAAATTGAATTCAAGCTGTTGACAGTATTGTGCGAAATGCCGATTTGGCCTGGATTCAATTGACTGTTACTATTGACTTGAGCCGATGTTTTAGCTGCAGGTAACACGTTTATGGTTCCAAACATTGTCGTTGGATGAATCTCACACCAATATGTCCACGGGCCAACCTTGTCAAAGATATAACTTGCAACTACTGTATGCCCAATTGTTGTGGTTAACTGAGACGTAGTAATCAGTGTAAGGTGCGTGCTGGATTCCTTAGAAGAATCTGCAATGGTTAGCGTATGCGGTGCAGTATCGTCCTCAATGACCGTGAATATTATTCTTGTTCCCGCTGTGACGTTGATTGTGGGATTGACCGTATCACCTTTTATACCGTAGTCCCATCCCAACGCGTTTGCATAAAGGGTCACGTTTACTGTCTTTGTATAGGACATGCTTGAACTTTCAATAAGCCCCCCATTAAGTGTTGTGGGTGCTGATAGCATGTAATAAAGTCCGCCAAACATAAGTATTATTATAACGACACCGAAGAGAATTCCCGATGATATTGTCCTTTCTGCCAATTTACTCACCTCCACTTTCTATTGCCGGTAAATTATAAGCATCCTCAAGAGCATTGCTTGATGCGATCGAGGGTGCTTTTGAATATGTCACGAATATATTTGCAAGGAAGAACAACTGTGCAACCCCAACTATGACTCCTCCCAGTATTGCCGTGTCCTGGAAAGCCTGGAATCTTGCGAAATATCCTGCAACGAATCTTGGCATTCCATAGAATCCTCCTATTGTCCATCCCATTGACATGATGAATGACCCTACCGCAGTAAGGGTAAAATGCCAGTGTGCTAACCTGACATTATATTTCCTCCCATTTGTCAATGAGGGGAATAACATGTAGATGACAGCAAATGCTATCCCCGTTGTTATTCCCAAAAATATAAAGTGGAAGTGTCCTGTGACCCAATAGGTTCCATGCAGGACTTCATTTAATACCAGATTTGACTGAATTACCCCGGTTATTCCTCCGATTATGAAATCAAATATTCCATTAACCACAAACAGCATCGGGACAGTCAATCTGATTTTAGGCGATGTCCATAACGTTGCTATGTAGTTAAACACGGTTATTGCGGAAGGAATGACGACAAGGAATGATGCCGTGGTGAAGAACAGACCCCATTCCAACCCAAACCCGGAGTTGAGAAGATGGTGCCCCCATACCAACTCACTGAGCGGCATAAGCAATCCAAGTGCCAGCACACCGGATGCATAACTATAAATCTTGTTCCCTGTGAATTTAGGTATTATTTCATAAATCAGGCCAAATTGAGGGAGGATTGCAATATAAACAATGGGATGCCCCCATATCCAGAACATTTCCGTGAAGGAGAGAGGCGAACTGCTAGAACTTACAAAGAATATCGGGTTGAAGAAATCATAGAATGTCATTGCAAGTCCGAGCATGAAAAATGGTGCCGAAGCTACCAGCATTATGAGGGTGAAAAGCACCGCCCATGCAAATAGGGGCATCTGTTCTATTTTCACGTTTTCGTCCCTATCCATGATAATCATCTTTATAACAACGATAGCCGCAATTACAACCCCTACGAATATCATTTCCATGCCCAGTACCGCCAGCCAGTTGAAACCTCCTGCATTGTAAGGGTTCAGGTTGAGTGACAGTGGTGGGTAAAAATACCATCTGGTAGATGTTCTGGAAAGCAATATGAATATTCCTCCAAGGATATAAATCCAGTAAGCAGCTGATGAGTAACCGCCCATGGAATCCTTCTTGACCTTCAGGAATGTCGGGAGCAGGTAATATGAGAATCCAAGGGCACTGCCCAGAGCCCACATATATATCATCAGCAGGCCGTGCTGGGTCGTTAAAATATCATATAATACAGTCCTGTTCAGGAAGAGTGTTGGCGTTGGCTCGACAAGGCTGACTCTCATTATGACTCCAAAAGTTCCTGCTATAAAGAAAAATATGATGCTTGTGATAATATATCTGACACCAATGCTCTTGGCGTCGTTCAGGAGAAAAGCACTCATCCCTATGGATTTGTTTTTCCCGCCGATAGCATCCCTGAAATAGGAACCGGTATCTACATAATCAGTCTTTTCCGCAATCTTATCCATCTCACTCTTTGTGGAATTGTATTTGTAATATACATAGAACAGGATCAAGAATATTATGGAAATTGTTACTGAAACGTCAATCAGATACGTTGTAGTGCTCATTATTTTACCACCGTGAAATATCCTCTCATCTTATAGTGATCATAACCACAGTATTCCACGCATTCAAAAATGAATGTGCCTGTCTTGTCGGGAGTGAATGTGATGGTGTTATTTTGTCCAGGAACGGCATAAACCTGTATGCCAAATTCAGGAATCAACAAATCGTGAATAACCGCCTGCCCTGTGCCTACAGGAAGAGAGGTAATAACCATTGTATAGGTTTGATTCACGGTTAACGTGAAATTGTCAACTGTCTTAACCCCGTTTATTTCAAATGACCATGACCACTGTACTCCGGTAGCCTGAATCAAGGTCCCGGGTGTTTTTTCTCCAGGGGTCTCCTTTGTGGCGACAGAAAAACTCTTCATTCCTGTTACATAGAAATTGATGCCCATTGATGCAAACAGAATGGCAAGAACTGCTACAATCCATATAATCTCAATTTTGTATTTTTGATTCATCTGTAATCTTCCCCCTCATAATTCCTGTCTTTAAACTTGTACACCGGGTAAAAAAGGATGGCACTGCAGAATATCGCCGATGCTATTCCCATGGATACAAATGCCGCATTGGCATAAGCCGCATTCACAGCCTCCTGGGCAGCAAAATAATTCGTGAATTCATACCCCAAAATAAAATAAGATATTACTCCAATTATGATAGACACTACCAGAAAATAGAGAACGATTTCTCTCTGCTGAGTCATACTCGTGCATATTTCCATTTTATTAATATCTTTTTCTAGACAAATTTGGTGCGTTTGCAAGCTGGTAGTTTTAATCGCGAATGATGTTGTTTCCCTACATTAATAAGAATGAATGGAATAATCTGCCCATACAAAAATGAACAATAAAATCGTTATGAAGGTAATGAATGTCAGCAATGAAGTCCTGCTTTCTGCTGCCGACAAGGAAATAGTCGGGATGAACCTAAGACAGGGTAATTTGCATCTTGAAGTAAAAGAGGATTTCTACGGCACAAGTCGTGTTTCGAAGACATTGTTCCTTGAAGCCATGAATATCTGCACGATTGCAAACCTTGTTGGCAATTACACGGTAAGGGTTGCCATCGAGGCGAAATTTGTTGATGCAGATAACGTTATAGAAATTCAGGGTGTCAAGCACTGCCAGTATGCCAGATTGATCAGGCCATAGAGGATTGATTTTCTGATAAACGGAAAGGAGGAGAAAGTAAGGGATATTTTCAAGAGCATAAGTGGCAAGTATGATCTCATAGATTCAATAATGAGCTTTGGCCTTGATCAGTTTTGGAGAACAAAATTGATTTCTGAGCTGGACGTGAAGGATGGCCAGAGTATTCTGGATGTGGGCTGTGGCACCGGCAAGATTTCCTATTCAATAGAGAAAATGATAAAATATTCACACATTTATGCACTTGATCTGACAAAGGAGATGTACCCGTTTATTCCGGATTCAAAGGTAACGTTTGTAGTAGGATCTGCAATGTCACTGCCCTTTGAGGATAACAGCATGGATAGGGTTGTATCTGGTTTCCTGACAAGGAATGTCCCTTCACTTGAAAAATACATTTCCGAAGTATACAGAACCCTGAAACCCGGCGGAATATTCTGCAACCTTGACATATTTGACCCAGGGTCACATTTCATTGCACCACTCTTCAGATTCTACTTTTACAGGATTGTACCTGCCATTTTCGACAGGATGACGAGGACTGATTCCTATTCCTACCTTGCCAGGTCAGTAAGGGAGTTCGTGAGTCCATTAGCATTTGAATCTATGCTTGATAAATATGGATTCAGGAATATAAAGCAGTTCAAGCGTGGCGGTGGATCTGTATTTATACATAGAGCAATAAAATAAATAGGCTCGATACAATACAGGAATGCTTTAATATTAACATTCAATTTATGATATAATGTTGAATGCAGATAAACTAGATTTTATGCCGAAGAAATGGTACAATATCGTTCCAGATCTTCCGGTTCCCATTTCTCCGCCAAGAGACAGATCTCCTGACAGTTCATCCATTGAACTCCTGAACAGGGTTATTCCGAAGGAGGTGTTGAGGCAGGAATTCACTTCTTCCAGATATGAGGATATCCCAGATGAGGTGCTTGAGCAATATGTGCAGATTGGACGACCAACCCCCTTAATAAGAGCCAGGAACCTTGAAAGGCATTTGAGGTTCGACGGCAGGATATTTTTTAAATATGAAGGCGCGACAGCTACAGGTTCCCACAAAATTAACACGGCAATACCACAGGCATTCTATGCCGCCAGGGAAGGAATCAAGGAAATTACGACAGAGACAGGTGCAGGCCAGTGGGGAACGGCTACAGCCCTTGCAGCCTCACTCAATGGGTTGAGATCCAATGTTTTCATGGTAAGGGTGAGCCATGACCAGAAGCCCCTCAGGAAAACCATAATGAACCTTTATGGGGCAAATGTGTTTGCCAGCCCTTCACCGATGACGTCTTTCGGAAAAGGCATTCTCCAGAATAATCCTAACCATCCCGGAAGCCTGGGGATAGCGATCAGCGAGGCTGTTCAGTACGCCCTTGACAATGATTTCAGGTATCTTCTTGGGAGTGTTATGAATTCCGTCATTACGCACCAGAGCATCATTGGGCTTGAAACCAAATCACAACTTGCTGACCTGGGAATTGAACCGGACACCATGATAGGTTGCGTTGGGGGTGGAAGCAATTTTTGCGGATTCTCCTATCCAATGATTGATAACAAGAATATAGAGATGATAGCATCTGCAGCCACAGAAGTCCCAAAATTCAGCAAGGGAGAATTCAGGTATGATAACATAGACACGGCGGGAATACTACCACAATTGAAGATGCTCACCCTTGGTTCAGATTATGTGCCCGAGGGCATATATTCTGGAGGGTTGAGATATCACGGCGTTGCACCATCACTTTCCCTCCTCATAAGAGGTGGCAGGATAGAAACCTCTGAAGTGACGGAAAGTGCCAGCATGGAAGCGATGAAAATTTTCTCAAGGACACAGGGGATCATTCCTGCACCAGAATCTGCACATGCAATAGCCACGGTGATTGATTATGTGAAGAATCCTTCGAACAGGGGAAAGGATGTTGTTTTTAACCTCAGTGGCCACGGACTCATGGATCTGTCAATATTTGGGGATGGAAAAGTTTGAGGGGCAAGCTAGCAGTATATTTCACCTTTCCTTACCCCGATTCAAAGGTGATCGGGAGTTTCCTTGATTCACTGGGCAGCGAGTTCGTGGATTATGTTGAACTTGGCATCCCGGTGATGCATCCATATTATGATGGGCCAAAGATAAGGATGACGCACGAATCTGCAAGAAAATTGTTCAATCCTGATGAATTGAGAACTGCGGTTAAAAATATCAATGACAGAGGAATGGAAACGTATGCTCTCACGTACATGAACTCCTTTGAAAACAATGTGGAAGAAGGAATTAACAAAATAAAGGAATACGGCTTCAAAGGCGTGATTCTTCCGGATCTCCTCATCGACTACTTCGATGAAAGCAATAGCACAGTGGATGCTGTAAAGAGAGGAGGACTGCACTTGATACCTTTCTTCACGTCATCAACACCCGATTCCGTTGTCGGGGAGATTCTCAAAAAAACGGATTCGTGGATATACCACGGAATACAACCATCAACGGGCATAACTGTTCCTGTCGATATTTCCAGGACTGGAGCGAGAATCAGGGAATTCTCTGGCAGAAGTGAGGTAATCTTTGGCTTTGGCATTTCAAATCCGGGAGATATTCGGAAAGTCATGGAAAGTGGAGCTGATGGGGTTGCCATTGGATCGATGTTTATTGATTACCTGAAAAAGGGTGATCTTGAGGGGTTCAAGAATATGGTAAGTGAAATAAGGGGTGTGCTGGATGAATACTGAAATTCTTGTAAAAGTCATTCAGGGCATCGATCTGAGCCATGAGGAATCAACGACTCTCGTTAAGGAACTCACCTCAAGTTCAGCCAGTGATGCAACCCGGGCATCTGTCCTTACATCATTATTCATTAAGGGCGAAACCTATGAAGAGATTTCCGGGTTCTCCAAAGGAATCAAGCAGTTTTCCCCTCTCACCAGGATTCCAGGTCTCACAGACATAGTGGGAACTGGAGGTGATGGGAAAAACACAATCAACGTCAGCACTGCCGCCTCGATTCTTTGTGCCTCACTTGGCATAAAGATTGGGAAGCATGGCAACAGGAGCATAACAGGCTTGATGGGAAGCGCGGATTTTCTTGAAAAGATAGGATACAGCTTCTCAAAGAATCAGAAAATAGCAGAAGATGACATTGCAGCCAAGTCGTTCAGCTTTGTCCTTGCTCCCATGCACAATTCAGCGTTTTCAGCCTTTTCAACCGTGAGGAAGAAGCTTCAATTCCGCACCATATTCAACCTGCTTGGCCCCCTGACAAATCCCCTTGATCCTGATAAAATAATCATAGGAGCATCTTCCGGGATAGACCCGATGATATACGCCAATGTGCTGAGAATTCAGGGAAAAACTGGATATGTTGTTTCAGCCAAGGATGGTACTGACGAGATTTCAATCAGTTCTCCCACGAGGATTATCAGGGTGTCTGATGCCATAACTGAAAGTGAACTGATCCCGGAAAGAATTGCAGGCAGGCAATATGACCCTGAAAGTGTATCCGGCTCTTCAAAGCGTGAAATCTTCCAGAAGACCATGGATGGCCTGGCAGGGAAAGATGAGGCCTGTTCTAAATTTATTGCTATTAACGCTGCTCCCGCCATAATTTCCAACGGCCTGGCAAACGATTTCGGCAGTGCTTTCAACATTGCCATGAAGGCTGTTCTTGCCGGAAAAGCGATGCAGAAACTCACCGAGATAGGAAATTTCAACGAGGTGGAAATTAATGGTGCATAATCTTATACTAAAGGTCTGCGGCATAACGAGGGAAGAGGATGCACTGCTGGCAGAAGAAAGTGGTGCATCGATACTCGGTATTGTCAGGGCAAGAGATTCTCCAAGGTTTGCTGAGCCAGGATTTGTTGACAGGCTTGCTGCATCGGGTTACAAAATCGCCGGTGTTTATAACGACAGGAAATACCTACAGGATAATTACTCCGAAGAGAAAATCATACAGATCCATTATCCGCACGAACCAGAAGAGATAACCCTGGTAAGGAAAATGACAGGAAAGCAAATTATATCTGTGGTACAGGCACAGAAAACACTGCAACCCGGATTTGACCTGATGCCATATTTGGAATCAGCCGATCTTGTGCTTATTGAGGATAAACCACGAATTATAGGGCATATTCCCAAAATCCTGGTGCGCAGTGAAAAGTTAGGCGTTGCAGGCGGAATTGAGGTTGAAGACATTGGAACAATAATAGGAAGGGGATTCAATTTCATAGACATGAGCAGCAGCCTAGAGGATTACCCGGGCATGAAGAATGCGAAAAAGATGAAAATGCTGAAGGGGGTGATTCAAACAATTGCCGCCACTGTATAAGAAGATCGAGGAGTTGATTGCCCAGAAAAGGGATTTCGCATATATGTGTTCTTTCGCTGATGAAGATAGAACCATCGGGAATGAAGAATTATTCTTCAACGGTAAGAGTGAATCATTCGCGAGCTTTGAGGAGTTAAGGAATATTGCCAATGAAGTTTTCCCCGTGATACTGAGCTTTGGCATGGTTGAGGACGTGTTTCCAAACCTGAAATTGCCTGAACAGAACTGGCCAAAGGGTCTCGGAATAACGGGCGCAGAGAGGAAACAGCAAATATTTACCAGAAGCAAAGAATTGCGTGAAAACCGTTCTGCCCGTGATAATCTTAATGAAAACTATATGAACAGCGTTGCCAGGACTGTTGAAAGAATCAGGAACGGTGAAGCATTGCAGGTCGTTTTATCCATGGAGATCCCGGTGGGAGAACTTTCAATTCCACACGCACTGGAATATTTCATGGAGTATGATCGGTCATCATATGTTTTCTGTTACAAAATTAATGATTATCTCCTAATGGGAAGCTCCCCTGAGAATCTTGTCAGGTTTCAGGACAACAGGTGTTTCATAAACCCAATTGCTGGAACAAGGCCATTGGCAGAAAATGGAAAGGATTTTGATGCCTTGAGCAGGGAACTCCTTGCAGATGAAAAGGAACTTCTGGAACACAGGATGCTTGTCGATCTGGCCAGGAATGATCTTGGAAAGGTATCCGTGCCAGGCACAGTGAAAGTTGTGAGGGCACATTACATTAAGAAGTTTGCCTCTGTAATTCATATCCTCAGCGATGTGGAATCGGAGTTGATGCCGGGGCTTGATGCAATCGATTTGCTGAAAGCGGTCTACCCTGCAGGGACTGTGTCAGGTGCACCCAAGGAGCGTGCTATTGAAATCATTTCAGAATATGAAACTACGCCGAGGGGACCGTATTCCGGGTCTGTTGGATTGTGTTCCACCAGGTATCTGGATATGGCACTGACAATAAGATCATTATACATGATGAATGGAACAATCATAACAAGAGCGGGCGCGGGAATCGTCAAGGATTCCGTGCCAGAAAGAGAAAACAGGGAAGTTCTGGCCAAGGCACAGACAGTTTTAGGAGGTGCGGGCATTGAAAGTCTTGCTGGTCAATAACCACGATTCGTTTGTGTATAACATTTACCAGTCGCTTCTGAAAATAACAGATGATGTTGATGTTCAATTCAATGATAACATCGATATTACTGGCGTAGGCAGATATGAAAGGATCATAATTTCACCGGGGCCCGGAAATCCTGTCAACGAAAGGGATGCAGGAAACCTTCAGCTCCTGATGGATTCCATAGGGAAAGATGCAAAGGTGCTGGGAATATGTTTCGGACACCAGTTCCTCGCCTTCCATCTCGGTTCAAAAGTTGTTTTATCAAAGCGCCTGATGCATGGCCAGATCGACAACCTGCGACATTCCCATTCACCCATATACAGGAATGTTCCGGAACACTTTGCTGCCATAAGATACCACTCCCTTGCGATAGAGCCAGGTGAGAACATAGTTGTAGATTGCGTCTCAGACAGCGATGGCACAATCATGGGTTTCCACTCAAAGAATGGGAGATTTTTTGGCGTCCAGTTCCATCCAGAAAGCTATTATTCTGAATATGGAGAGACCATATTCACTAATTTCCTGGGTGATGTCCTCTGACGATTGTCGACGACATTTACCGGAACAACAGGTTTAGGAAACTGGATCATAAGAATGAAAGGATCAGGAAACCCATAAGCATGAGAAAATCAATCCTTGAAAAGAGGGAAAGGGGAGAAAAGGCATTTGTGCTGGAATTCAAGAGGGCCTCTGCATCCGGCTTCGTGAATGAGAGTTCTGCTGATCCTCAAGCTTTTGCTGAATCCGTTAATGAATATTGCGACGCTTTCAGCATACTGACGGAACCAACCACATTCAGGGGGAATTTTTCAGATTCTGAATATTTCCTGAGGTTTGGCAAGCCACTTTTGATGAAGGATTTTGTTGATAGCGAAAGGATCGTGGATTGCGGCTACTACAACAATTTTGACTGCATACTCCTGATCTCCGATTTTCTTGACACGGAAAGAATCACAACCCTTTCTGATTACATAAGATCAAGAGGGATGGATGTCCTTGTTGAGTTTCACGATCCAGCACTATTTGATGAGTTGAAAGATCTTAAAAACGTAATTATAGGATATAACAGGAGAAACCTGAAAACACTAAGAATGGAAGGAGAAGAGGAAATGATAAATAAAATGATAGGACAGACAGATAATCCATTCCTGCTGGAAAGCGGAATAAATTATCAAAAAATGGCAGCCATGGATAAATTGGATTTTGATGGCTACCTGATAGGTGAGGCAGTGTTGAAAGACAGAAAGATTTTGGCAGAAATTAAGAGCAGAGAGGTGATTAGGTATGATGATGCCAGACCTGACAATTGAGGATATCTTCAGCAGGGAAAAATTCATTTTCATTGCAGGGCCATGTGCTGTGGAAAGTGAAGAACAGGTTCTGGACACGGCAAGATTTCTCAAATCTCTTGGAGTAAACTTCATGAGGGGAGGTGCCTATAAACCAAGAACGTCACCAAGAAGTTTCCAGGGGCTCAAGGAAGAAGGGTTGAAAATCCTTGCAAAGGCAAAGGATGAAACCGGAATAAACATAATAACAGAGGTGATGGATTCAGACAATCTTTCTACCGTAACAAAATATGCCGATATCCTGCAAATAGGAAGCAGGAACTGCCAGAATTTTTCACTCCTGAGAAGGGTTGGAGAGCTCAATAAGCCAGTGCTAATAAAACGAGGTTTTGGAAACACTGTTGATGAGTTCGTGCAGGCATCGGAATACATATCTAACGGTGGGAATAACCAGATTATAATGGTGGAAAGAGGCATCCGAACCTTTGAAAGCTCAACCAGATTTACTCTTGACATCTCAGCGGTTCCTGTGCTGAAGGAAAGGGTACCATATCCTATTTTCGTAGATCCAAGCCATCCAGCGGGTCTTGCCAGGTATGTTGAACCATTATCGCTTGCATCGGTAGGTGCAGGTGCCGATGGCCTGATGATTGAAGTTCATCCAGATCCTCAGAACGCATTGAGCGACAGTAAGCAGCAGCTTAACTTTGAACAGTTCAGGTTGCTCTTTGATAGGGTCAACGCCCTCAGGGATACCATATCAAAATTCTAATGCATTTTTTCTAATGCCAGTTTCTCAAAAATTCTCTCTTACACAGGATTTCTATTTACATAATCCTCGGTAATTTTCCTAAGTGCACGTCGCAAAGTCTCAGACAACGATGAAACAGAAATCCCAAGAAGCTTTGAAATGTCCTTCAGGGAGGCTTCCCTTTCATTATCGAAATACCCGAGATCCAGGCACAGTCTTAAGATCTGGTTTTCCCTATCGGTGATCTCTGTCTTAATTTCTTCAGGACCTTCAATTACCACAGGTTCAAGGCCGGACTCCTCAAGATCATGCACAATCTTTTTTGCAATTCCAGTTGAACTTATCAAAAGCCTGAATCTAATTGTGTTCCTGTCGATGCTCCTCGTTCCAAGCACAACTGCATCACTAAGAGCCATGAATTTACAAGCACTGCAGCTCTTTCCATAGACCCAAAGCCTTGTGGATCCTGCCTGGACTATCTTCCTTGACACTTTCCTCAACGTGGCTAATGTCTTGTCATCCACCGACTTGACCTCAATGCTATGAAGTGTTTCCTCCGCCTCAATCTTGAGCCTTGTTAATCCCTTTAGATTAGGTATGTTAAAGGTTGCATCGGATACGAGGCAATCAGTTCTTCGAACCTGGACGGTCATATCGAGAGGATGTTTTTTACTCTTAGACAATAAAATCTGATAGTCACCTAATAAAAAAATGTTTGTTTAGTTGTTGATTGAGTGTTAGATGTTTTTGAAAGGCTGCGTTTAAGTGCAAGAAAAAATGGCAAAAAAAAATTTTGCACGTAATCGATGTTCGATCTATGATACGTCATCCACTATTGTGTTTATTTCTGCGGCAAAATCTGAAATTGGAGCGATTCCTTTCATGTTTGAATAAACATAAGATGGCGAATAAACATAAGTTTCATACTGGGGAGAGTTAATATAACTTTGTGCTGCCGATGGATTTGTTGTCAGATCCCAGAGATAAAAATATGGCCCATTTAAGTAATAAGCTCCTTTTGGTCCCGTGATTATGAGAGCGGTAACAAGATGATGTCCGATTGCTCCTATGGGGGCAATTGGAGAACCGCCTTTGGTTACTTGACTCGGTGTTTGTGTCTGAATCTGGTATATCCATGAAGCGATGAAAGATGGTTCTGTAGCATTAACCTCCTGCAGACCCTTGCTTACAAGTTGATTGCTTGCTATGGGAGTTCCGCCAACTGTTCCGGTATGAGTTTGATTGTACATGTAAAAAGCGGTGAAATAATACTTCCCATTAGATATGGATAAATTTTGGGTAAACAGCAGTCCAGGCTCGTGTGGGGCGGAATCACCTGAAAATGATTTATGTAGGATAAAATCATTTGAAATAGCAGGTATATGCTGTTGAACCGCCAGATATAACCCCCACGAATTTGCAGCACCAATAGGACAACCATCCCATGAAATCCAATAGAAGTGAATGTTATCCGAAAAATTGCTTGTAGAAATTTGTGCAAAAGTGCCCCATGGAACAGGATTCGGTATCGTAACATTGACGCTTGAATTGCTTGAACTATTATTCTTGAATGCCCCTAGATCATAGGCTACAAAAATTAAAAGAGCCACAATTATAACCGCTCCAACAGCCGTAAATATCTTTCTTCTTTTCATAATAAAATCATTAATGCCACGCTTTGATTCCATCCTCTTTTCTGAAGACTGCACTTTCTTGTTTTTTGAGTATTTTCTATTAGACATTTCCAAGAATGGATAAAGTTACACTATAAATAATTTCCCTTTTCAGGGAACAGACCAGAATGTAAATATAACCTGTTACAGACTGATTTTCGTCCAAGACAAGAATTTTTATACTATAAATTATTTCAGTAAAGTAAAAAATATTTACGTGATGTATATGGTAATCAATTCAAAAAACGTTAAAGGGATAGTATCGATATTCGTAATAGCCGCAGTTATTATTTCAGCGGTAGGATATGTCGAGTACGTGGCTCCGAGGAATGTTGAAAACGGAAAAATAACAGTGACTGATATTATTGGACAGACATTCACATTCAACAGCACCCTTACAAGGATAGTTTCGCTTGATCCTTCAGCAACAGCTGTTTTGTATGCCCTGGGAGCGTACAAGGATGTTGTTGGAACCGGGTCGTATGACTACTATCCTCCTAGCGGAACAGCACCGGTAATTTGCAATGACTTCAATGTGCACTATAGTTCACTTGTTGCCCTGAAACCGCAGGCGGTTCTCGGATATGGTGCGACTGTACCTTCTTACGGATTATATATAAACAGCACCCTGCACATCCCTTTCATACTTGATAATCCAAACAGTGTGTCTCAGATAGAGAATGAGACACTTATGCTGGGAGCATTAACCGGCACATCCTCAAACGCAACGAAGATTACCAACTGGATGAATCAATCCCTCTCCGATATGACAAACGTTTCGAAGGGCCTTCCAAATGAATCGGCATTCTATCTTGAATGCGAATATAATGGTGCAATATACACTGCTGGCAATAATACGTTCATCAACGATGAGATGCAATATGCCCATCTTATTAACATCTTTACCCAATCTGGATACAACACAATTTCACCTGAAGTAATAGCAAACTCAAATCCAAGCGCTATCCTTATAGATTGTTACGCTTCACCTCTTTATATGAAACAGGCACCATTCAACGAAACCAGCGCTGCCAAGAACAATAACTATGTGCAATTCTTCAATGATACATACTTCACGAATCCTGATTTCAGGTTTATATATGGAATTGAGTGGCTGTTGCAATGGAGAGCACAGGGAAATGCACAGATGCTTTATGAGCTGAGTGAATTGCCGGCGTTTCCAATAAAGTTGAAATATAGCCCAAATTTCAATTATGAGACGCCACCATGATTAAATTTGGGAAAATTTACTCAAGCCTCACCCGATTGCAGAGGAAAAAAAGCCTGATAAAAACAAGGTTCTCAATTTTAATAGTTCTTTTATTTCTTTCAACAATATTTTCAATCTTTTTGGGTGCTGTATACGTTCCGATTCCAACTATCTTGAAGATTGTTGTTATTCAGATTCCATTCCTTGGTGGATTTTTCCACCTCTCTGTCAATCCTATCAATTATGAAATAGTTACAGTTTTACGTGAACCTACAATAGTTGCGGCTCTCTTCATAGGTGCAACGCTGGGAGTTGGCGGAACAATTATTCAGAGCATATTCAGGAATCCCATTACAGAACCATACATTATTGGCATTTCAAGCGGTGCAACGCTGGGCGTTGTACTTGTCCTTGCACTGGGAATCACGATTTTTGGCATTTACACGGAATCTATCTTTGCGTTCATTTTTTCCATGGCCATTGTTTCCATTGTTTTCATGGTATCCATTCGGTCAGGACAGATATCAGGATTATTCCTTCTGCTTACAGGCATAGCACTCAGTTATTTTGTCTCCTCCATTGTGGCTTTCCTCCTGTTTTCAAACATCAGGTTGCAGAATGAGGCTTTTTTCTGGCTGCTTGGCTCCATAGGATTGATAACCATCCCTGAGCTTATTATCACTATTCCAGTAATGGCTATTTGCATGATCCTGAGTTTCATATTCTACAAAGAATTGAACGCACTCCAGATGGGGGATGAATATGCAAGAAGTGTCGGTGTCAATGTGAACTTTTCCAAGGGAATGTTTCTCATCCTCACTGCCCTAAGCGTGTCTGCGGCCGTTTCCATCAGCGGATTGATAGGATTTGTCGGCTTGATCATACCACATATTTCAAGATTGATTTTTGGGGGATCGAATAAGTTGGTAATACCATCTTCTGCCATAATTGGTGCCACGTTCTTACTGATTTGCAATGATATAGCCAGGGATATTGCAAGGCCGGAAATCCTACCCATAGGGATTGTGACAGGGTTGCTTGGTGTACCGATTTTTGTTATGTTGATGATGAGAATATCAAGGGGTGCCTATGAAACTTGAGGTTCAGAACTTGAGGTTCTCCAGAACAGGGGGAACATTCTCGCTGAAGGATATTTCTTTTTCTGTTGAAAAGGGGACGGTCTTTGGCATAGGCGGAGAAAACGGCTCTGGAAAATCATCTCTTTTGAAGGTCTTATTCAGGCATCTTGAATATGAAAGTGGATCAATCAGGATAGATGGCACCGATATTACCAACCTGAAGCAGAGGGAAATTGCAAGGATGATTGCGTACGTTCCCCAGGAGACTCCATTGCCCATGAACATGAAAGTGAGGGATATTCTTGAAATTGCGTCTTATTCTGTTGAGGGGAATGACAGAGCGGTTGACAGGGCTGAGGCAATCTGCGGAAT
>JAKAUD010000016.1 GCA_021827885.1 Thermoplasmata archaeon
CTTGTTGCGGACCGGATTGCAGAATTTGCAGATTTCTTCTCGTTTGGAACCAATGACCTCACGCAACTTACATTTGGATACAGCAGGGATGACGCCGAGGGGAAATTCATAAATAAATATCTCGAGAATGGAATACTCACATCTGATCCATTCAGGTCGATTGACAGGGAAGGCGTCGGAGAACTGATGCGAATCGGCGTGGAAAAAGGGAAGAAAGCAAGAAAGGATCTCGAGGTCGGAATTTGCGGTGAACAGGGCGGAGATCCTGAAACCATCTATTTCTGCCATGAGATTGGACTGGATTATGTTTCTTCGTCTCCATTCAGGATACCCATAGCAAGGCTCTGTGCAGCACGGGCTAAACTTGTGGAGGAATCAGCTAGGACATGAACTTTTAATTTCTGATCGATTCACATTTCTGAAGAGATTTCTTTTATCTGATAGCTATTTTATATCTGGTCGATTCGCGCTCACATGTAAACAATAAATACTGTTATCTATGTGTTGTTTGAAAGATTATATGAGGTTTTCCCAAAACCATCCAATTTTCAATGATTCATCAGAATGATTGTGAAATTTGGGCAAAATAGCTTCAAACTCACTCTTATTGTGGCAATTTTAGACACATTCTTACTGTTTTTTTCCTGAATGTCGATAGCTTACGCTATCCTGTCAAGGAATCTTGCCCTTACTAAGTTGTAACATATTGCTGTGAAGTATGTCTTCACTCTTACTCTTTGTACAGTTGTTACCATTACATGGCCAAAGTGGAACATCCTCTTGAAGAATGCATATGGATGTTCCACCATGGATCTGATCTTAGATATTCTTATATTTCTACGTATGCTCTTGACCGGCAGTGCATGTCCCCTTACGGATCGATCCATTGTACCATTTATTCCCCTGCATTCGGATCCAAAATATCCCTTGTCCCTGTAACATATGATTCCTGGAATGCTCAGATCTATCTGAGAATCATGCACATTGGCAGGTGTTACTGAAAGCTTCTCGATTATCTTTATCTCATTGACAAGTGTATGTGCCTTGTAGCCGAAGTGGTGTTCATTATTCTTTGTTGCTGATGCACCATCCTTAGATCTTCGAGTGTTTGCATCGTCTCCTCTTGGCTTCGAATATTCTCCCTCATCCTCTTCTATGAATGAAGCATCCTGCATGGTACCTTTCTTGATGCGGATTCTCTTAGACATTATCTGATCCCGTATATCATTGAATACAATACGATCCTTTCCTGTTTTCGATAATCTCTCACGGAAATACCATATTGTGTTACGATCCGGCAACTTCTCAGGATATCCGAGAAACTTCATGAATGATATCCTGTCCCTGATATCTCTCTCTATCTGCGGATCTGAGAGAGAATACCACTGCTGCAGTAAGAGTATTTTAACCATTATAATGGGATCATAATTTTTTCTTCCACCTTTCTCTGTGTCATTCTCATATAGATCTGACAGCATTGGCCTTATCCTTTAGAAATCAATTAGATCTGAGATGCAGGTTAATGGATCGCCAAGTGCTTCAATCTCCCTGTAGAGCTCAGATAATCCAGTATGGTAAAGATTCATGAATATTGATCATGAAGTCATGAAAAAGGTTTTCGGTGGGGGTTTTTGGAAATCCTCATGAGAATACAGTCAAGCGGTTGTTTACCTAAAAGCGGCTTTTTGGCAAAATTTGGGTGCAAGTGAGCGACTTTAGGCGCAAAGCCGCAAATCTGGAAAAAGTAAAAAAACTGCAAGCCTTATTCCAGAATGCAGACTTCGATCCTCCGATATACAATATCTGGAGTTATGGGAAACTAATAAATGAACCTTATAAGCCTGTAATCATCTATCGAAAAACACACAAAACGTCTAAATGCTTTCAACTGATCTGTTAAGATGGACAAGAAAGATATAATTAGCTTAACTCGTTGGGCCTATACGGGGCTTGGCCTTAAAGACTTTTATGAAATATTTAATGTTCCGTACCCTAATTACGAGGAAGTGCCAAAATCAATTAGGTACTTATCTGAGCTTTTGGATAACTATTCTGCGTATATGCAGTTCGTTTCCATGACTAGGACAACGAGAAAGAGGGATTATTATTTCAGTCTTTTGCTTGACGATATTTTTGGAGAATTAGCAATTTCAATAAAATTAGCTGGCGAAGGCTACATCAAATATTCTCTAAGGGGAATCAGGTCTGTGCTGGATCTACTCTTCGCTGGGTTGTTTACTGTTTCTTCATTTCTGCCAGGAAGTGCAGAAAGCGAAGATAATACCAATCCTATGGCTGAAGCTTTTTTCTCTGGGTATTGGGATAAAATGAAACCTTTGGACTCTGATATGATGGTTCTATCAACGTTGATGTTTGGTGAAGAGGGAAAAGGGAAATCAGCAACAAATAGTTTGAAAGAGCTGACGGAAGATTTCTTTGAACAAACAATCAATAAGTTTAATTTTGATCTGTCTAAGTTAAATAATAAAACAATTCAGAAATTGAAAATATCGTTGAATCAATCACTAAAGAAGTATTTTATGGATATATTGAAAAGCGATAAAGAATGGGGTCAAATCACAAAAGAAACACTTGGCAAGACAGATTACTTTTACTGGATATTGATGGATAATCCTGATTTCGCCCTTAGATCCTGCCTCAAACATGAAGGCAAACTATTGGAGGATTTAAAAAACAAGTTGGAAATTCAAGTCGATTTGGCTGAGGATATAAAACAAGAACTCATGCGCTTAACTTTCAGCAGTCCAGAATTTGAGGAGAATGAAAATATTCCTCTATGTAATTATTGCGAAAATAAGGCCACCATTTTTGGGATTTACTCAAGACCAGATACCAGACTGATGTCCAAGTTAATCAAGCTTCAACTGTCTAAGGTAGAGCTAGATCATATTAATTCGTGTTTAAAGGATTCTTTCGATTACACGGATAAAAAAGTTCCTGGATACTTTGGCGATGTAATTTATTCAGAGCTTTACACAAAACTCAACAATTATGTCCATTCAAACATAGCTAAAGAGCCGAATATATCGGAATGGTTTTCCGATTTCGTTGTACCGACTTTCATAGTTTTGCAATGCATACTTAGCCGGCCTCTATGGACGGGTGAATCGGCATAGGGAATGGATCAGAGGTTTACCTATAACCTCCCGTTTCCGATGTAATAACAAATTTCTACTAATAGGCGTAAAAAGCACTCCTGCGACCTCTCTGCCTGCAAATAGGTTGGATTCTGTCATAACCTTATACAATCACTTGTTCGCAGTTTGAATGAGACCTTTGCATTTCTTGTTTTTGTAAGCCTGTTATATTCATCAATGATTTTTGCTTCTGTCTTTTTGTAGAAACGCTTTTCATTTGCCTTTGAGAGTTTTTTCAAAAGTGCGTTCAGTGAAGATATTGTAGTATCATTTAACACGTTTTTAGAAAACTTATTCATTTCTTTTATAAATTCTACATACATCTGGGAACCTTTAATGTCTCCCTTTCCTTTTTCCTTTAAACGTTCCGTAAAAACTCCTATTATTTTTTCATCCCACATTACAAACGTTTTAGGACGAAGTAAGTGGAGAGTCTTGGTCCTAGCAGTAGGACCAAATCCAGGTATGCTTGGGGAAGAAAATCCCTCAAAGAGTCTTTTTACTGTTTCAGATGTAACATCATGTAGACTAACATAATACAAAGAATCAAGTTCTTTAGCATTCTTTTTAATTCTTACAGTTAACTCTTTATCACTTTTGTTAGGCACACCCTGTGTATGCCATTTGTGAAGAAAGTCTATTATAATCTTCCCTGGTTTTGGATCTCCTTCTTGAATTTTTTGCTCAAAAGGTCTATATTTATCGAGATCATCCATAGCCCTTGCATAATCTCCATCGTAACCTGAAGCCAAGGTATCCAACAAACTTGCCCATTCTATATCCTTCAAAATCGGATTTTCCATCATAGTCATATAGTCTTAATGTTCAGGGTCAATTAAATCTATCCTTTACGCAATAGCGATCATAGACCATCAGGACCCTTGTCATGAGTCAAAAAAGCTTTGCTCATTATTTCACCTTTGAGTATCATCTCTGTCCCTTTTTCAACGAGTTCATTCTTTCTTTCCCTTGTCATACCATAGATCATGAAAGGTTTCCTGAGCTTTGCGAATTCACGTTCAATACCTGATGAACCGAAAATAACTCTTCCTGTCAGCGCCCTTTCCCTTGGATATGAATTTCTTTGACATACCTCAACTCCTCATAAGAAGAACGGTTAGGACAGTATATATTTCGGTTGATTCAAGAACTGGGTTCGATATCCATAACTAATTTGGATTCGACATTAAGAATTCCTGAGTGATAGTAATGGTACCCGAACTATTTGCGGCGGGTACAAAAATTAATTGATAACCAAGTTCGATCGGAGCAAGAGTAATGTTGACCACGCCTGATGTTGCAATGGTCGAATTAAGGAGTATGGAATATCTATATGTATGATTCTTCACTTGTGAAGTCGGTATAATGAGCAATCTCAAACTTGCAGTCGAACTCCATTTTCCCGTAACATGAACAACATGAGTCGAATTGATAGGTGGTGGGCCGAACCAAACTGGTCCAACATCTAAACTGGAAGGAAGACCCCCCGCTGCCCCCACCTCACAATAAGGGATTTTCGTGCCATTGTAATATAATATATTTGGATTTGGGGGCGTTTTAAAAAGTCCCGCACTGGATGCTGCAGTGTAACCATACATTCCCACTACAATAGCCACGACCACAATTACTGCCAAAATTTTAAATCTTTTAGTCAACAAGTCAATCACCAAGATTAAACAGAATGTGAGCAGAGGTCAACATACGAAGTATTGGACGGCAAGTTGCAGCTTGCATCATCCCAGTAGCTCTGCAGCTGTGCTGGATCGTTTTGAATTATGTCCATCGGAAGAACGCCGCCGGCCTTAGTTGGGTTTAATTCGCCCAAAGATATAGAATACACGGTATAAGTACCCCCTACATCCGCGCAGATCCCCCATCTATAAAATGTATTGACGCATCCAGTAGCCGGGTTACTGTCATCCACCCAATTCAGATTCGGGTAATCTCCGTAATAAATGGGCCAACTTATACCAATTGTGGCACCAAATATGGAAGCGGAGGCACCAATCTTGAATAGTGGATTATTACCACTTTTAAAGTTATGACATCCGCTATTAACTGGTGAGTAGTTGCATAAAACCTGTCCAGCATAGACGCTTGTTTGCCAGTTTGTTATATCGTTGTATTTCCACGCCTTGCATCCGCCCCAAAAGTTAGTATAACCTTTAACTGCGTGGGATACGTTGCTTGCAAACCAATAATATTCCTGTCCATTGTGACAAGCCTGCGCTTCATAATATTTGTAAAGAACTTCATTGAATCCCTTGCTGGTGTAGGAAGAAAACCAACCATATTCACCGATATACTTCATGCCTACTGTTGAATCTGGGGTATACCCCTGAGAAGAATAGAAATCTGTTCGAAAACTGACATCAGAAACTGGTTTTCTCAAGTTTTTTCCGAGAAACGACTCGAATCCAAGAAGGTTGATTGATGATCCGCAATTTGAAAAAAATATCGACTCAGGCGAAAAAGAAAAAGCTACCGTGCTCGAATAATAAAATGCGCTTGAAGGGTGTGATTGGTTCTTTGTGGAATTCGCTGAAACTGGCATCACTGGAAGAGGCGCATTAGATTTATTTCTGGTTGAATTGGATATTGCAAATAACCAATCATTTAGTATGTCCTTTCTATATGCAAAAGCATGATAAACAATAAGCGTGAACGCCCCCTCATAAGATATATTCTTCAATCTGGCAGTTAAGTTACCTACTATGCCTGAATTAGGGGTGTTTTCAAAGTATCCAGAACTAACCACTATTCCCTTTTGACTAAATGAAGTAGTGATACTTGATCCCAAAGATTCTGCCAGCCCACCATCAAAACTATCGACTGGAAAGCTACAGTTACTGCTTGACGAGGGAACGGAATAACTTGAACCTTCCTTCAGTGACCCCCCCCCCCTGTATCTGTTGCTACATAGGCAAATCCCGATGCCCAGAACCACACACTTTCTA
>JAKAUD010000211.1 GCA_021827885.1 Thermoplasmata archaeon
ATCTGCATATGAGAAGGTGAAATTCAACATATTCTCTCACAGCTATCAGATTCTCTGGGATCTGAATACTCCTCCATTTTACAGACAATAAGAGATGCACCTTCAAGGCACATGGATTCAACCTCATGGAGAATAAACGGAAATCCATACAATCTATGGACATTCCTCACAAAAAGCGAGTCAATATTTGCCATACGAAAGAGCAATGGTCATGAAGTACCACTGGAGATTCTTGCTGATCACAGAGGTGTGGATATACACGACAGATATTCTGCATTTGAAACCTTTGCATCGAAATCCAGAAACCATCAGCAATATTGCTGGTCACACATCATATGTGATGGAAAGGAACTTGAAGAATTCTATGGTGAAGAAGGTGGTAGAATAAAGAGAGCTCTTCAAACGATATTCGATGAGGCAAAGGAATACCATGGTCATGGTACCATGAAAGATGTGGAGAAGCTTCATCACGATCTCACATTCCTCCTTGATTCTCATTATGAACATGCAGGATGCAGAAAGTTTGTGAAGAATCTTCTGAAACGGAAGAAAGAGTGGCTGTTTCAATTTGTCATGAATCCTCATGTTGAACCAACAAACAACAGAGCAGAGAGGGGTCTAAGGCCTTCAGTAATTTACAGGAAAGTATCAGGAGGATCCAGAACAGAACGTGGGGCTGAAATATATACCAGAATATATTCCATCTATTACACATCAAAACTCAGAGGAAAGAATTTCATCACTGATACCTCATCAATTATCAAAGGAAATGCTAAACCTGGATAATGGATCGGGAACAACAGACTGACCAGTTACAAGGAATTGAAAGCTATATATAAGGGGGGTCAATTTCAAACCGGCGATTTTGCACAAATCTTGACCGGCGTTTACACATGGCGGCCTGATATCCCGTTGTTCATCTCCACTGCGATCTCTTCACCGCTTCTTCCATCGATGAATCTCCTCATTGATCCCTCTATCATGACAGCATTTGCATACGTGCAGTAAGGTTCTATGATTGAATGGAGAAGTTCAGACTTAAATCTGGTCTCATGATTCCTGCACTTCATGATTTTGTGAACTGCCACAAAACTTCCGTTGACAGATTTCACCGTGCGTCTTTCTGTTTTGTATGTATAGAGACTTGATCTGCACAGAGGACATACTTTGACCATAGTCCTGAATACGATCTCTCTTTCCATTTCTGTCATTTTAGCTTGAGGAATGCCTTCTTTAACTTCAGGTCATTCTCTATTACTATCTTCGTTATTGGCCATGCGTCATATTCGATACCAATCTTCTTCAGTATGGTGTCAATATCTTCCTGACTTATGCCTAATGTGAGAAGTCTCTCAAGATATGGAAGTATTTCCTTTGGGTTCACATCAATCTTTGATCTGGGATTCTTTCCAAGATAGCCAACATATGTCTGGACAGTTTTTCCCTTAACTCTCTTTACATCTATCAACTCGTAATATTCCTTTCCGTTTCTTTTGACCTTATGAGGTATAACAGTCATGTGGGTGTATTACCACACACATTATAAACCTTTCTATATCCGCTGTTTTCAATAAGAAATGATACATAAATTAATTATTTATCTAACTGGATATAACCGCCATAGTATAAGACGTAATATTAATAATACATACGAGTATTACATCTCATGGAGATTATAACCGCTAGGATTGATAAGGAGACCAAGGAAAAGATGAAAAAATTGTCTTATATAAACTGGAGCGATGTGATCAGAGAATCTGTCATTAAAAGGATATCGGATGAGGAGTCCAGTAAACGTTTGATTGACAGAAACGCAATAGCAGAGGGAATTACCATAGCAGCAAAGGTACGTAAATCATCCATGGGATGGAATTCAACCGAGGAAATAAGGAAATGGAGAGATCAGAGAGCATAGTAATTGATGCATCTGTTGTTATAAAGTGGTTTGTTAACGAGGAGTACACCGATAAATCTCTCAAGCTGCTTGAAGATTATCTGAACGCAAAGATAACGATATATTCCGTTCAACTGATGCCTTATGAAGTGATAAACGCGCTAAGATACAACCCGATAATTGGAAGGGATGATCTGGTGCAGATAGGGTATGCTCTATCCAAGTTCCAGATCGCCTTTTATCCTCTCCTTGACGGTTTATATGAATCTGCGATATCTGTTGCAATGGATTCTGGAACCACTGTATACGATGCTGCATACCTTGCCCTTGCTATATCCATGAAAAGCCCATTATACACTTCTGATCAAAAATTCATGAATAAACTTGGCGATCGCTACCCGGTGTTTCATATATCCAACTACAAATGAATCCATGCCTATGGGTATGAGGGGAGACCAGCAACAAGCCCCTTTCGTCAGGGAGGAGTAGTTGACTTTCGCAATGTGGCATTACACCACTCCCATGTTTTAGGGTCTATGGCTTATTTAATTTAACTACGTATCCTTTTTTTCGAATAGCGTTAACAATCCTTTCCTGCCCAAACCCATCTTTAACTGCAATAGCGTTATGTGAAATCCTCTCTCCAAAATAATTCTGAAATTCTTTTAAGTGAAGAAGATTGTCCAATATATTTCTATCTTTTGCTTTGACTACAAATTGAGCAGGAATAATACTTATTTCATCTTGTTGTTCGCCCACGTCAAGAATTAGCCTTTTAACATTCTCCGGAATTCCTGTTTTGCTAGCGTCGGTGAGGAATTTGAGCGCGCCTTCTAAACTGCCAAACTTATTGATGTATCTCAGAAGGGAAGATTTTGTTATTTTTGATACGACGACCTTGTCTACGGAAACAATATCGGAAAATTCGGATAGCTTCAGAATATCTTGAAAATTACTGGAAATGTCAGTTATGACTTCAAAGTCCGGAAGTATGGACAACGAAAGGTTTTCTCCTGCAATCTTCATTGATTTAATATCAGAGCTAAAGGTATCTAACGGTTGATCATTTGAGCGTGGAGCAACATAGCTCTCCTCTTCAAAATCTTCAGAGTTGCACACAAAATTTCCGAAAAAATACTGCTTTACCAACTCTTCCTTGAGTTCCTGAAAAACAATTTCTTTCATGAGCTTCCAAGGATTAATACTTAAATCGTCGGTAAATCGTCTCGAATTGTAATGGTTATATGGATTTTCTATGCTACGAAATCTTTCAATCCTGAACAACATTAATATTTCGGTATTATTAAGCAGTTCCTCCAAAATATTCATTACTTTTATAGGTCCCTTTATGAGTTTTATCTTCTCTTCAATAATCGATCTAGATTGTTTCTTAAGGAAACGATACTGATCTTCGAATATTATTTTATCATCCATCGAAATGGCTCTTTCTAAGCTTGTTCTGACATAATTTGCATTCTCCTGGTTTGTCATCAGTTTAAGAGCACTGTTTGTCAAGGTAAAATTTGTTGTTGACCCCTCAATCCAACCACCATTGAACGTTGTTTTCAGGAGAAATTTGATCATTTCTATTCTCATTGAAACAAACTTTGACAGGATCTCAGCATTCCTGCGTTTACCAGATACTACAAGAAAGGAAATGCCAACAAAAATCTTCCTCAGCAACAGCATTATATCTTCAACTTCATACATTTTTGGTATTTCAGTGGCAGTATTCGTATCAGGTTTTTTCCTGATTAAGGAGTTGACATAAAGAAATATCTCATCGGGCATGAGTGCCGTGGTTTGTCTTTCATATATCCCAACCTCAATCGTTACCATTATTCCCTTCTGGAAGAGAATAATGGGAAAGTTTCCAAAATTTGCATTGTTTTGTTTTAGCATTTCGGATAGAGGTTCTTTATTGTCATACTTTAATAGAGTTTTCATTTCCATTGGTGTTAAAAGCCCTAAACTTCCACAGCTTTTTTCAAGAATATTAAAAATTTGCAAAGGCAGCTCAGATAAATTTTTTTCAAAAGTGTTCATAATGGCAACAACCAGATCTGAAACTGTGAAAATGGTATTGTCATAAACAGTTGTGTTCATGGAGGCACACATTTTTTTAAGGAAGGCGAGATTGTAATTGTTTATCATGGCCGATAAAGTTGGTTCATTTTTGTAATTATATGTAGATTTTGTAGACTCGTCAATGATAAGTTCATATTCCACTGGAACGATATAATATTCGGCGTTTGCCGGGGATGGAACTGCAAAAATTAGCATTTTTGAAATACAATTCTGAAAAAATTTCTTTGAATAGTCTTCAGTCATAACTTCTAACGGTAATTGAAAGGCAGTTGAGCGAAACACTCTTCTCAGCATATCTCTTTCAATCCAATCTAAATCATTTAGCCGCTTCATAAATTCCGGTTTGTAGGTTAAGTTCTCTCTTATATTGGAAAAGTTAATTGGGATATCATCATGAACGGGGTTTTTGTGTTTTTTGATATCTAATTGCAAATTTTTCGCTATGATTTGCAAATAGTCTGGATCTAAAATATTCAGTATTTCCGGAATGGTCATCATTTTTTTAGGAGAGATTCGTTGCATTAATCTATCAAATACCCAATCTATCTGTAGAATAAACTTTCTCATGAGGCTATGGCGGCAAAAGACGATTGATATTTTACTAATATTTTATGTGATTTCTTATTGAAAATACTGGGTACCGTAAGGTTTAGCAACGTAGTACCCAGGATACGGTTTCCGTTAACCATGTAACATCTTACCACTCCTGAATGATGTGGAATTTATTTCATAATCCTGCATAATCATATCCACTTCCAGACGGGCTTGATTATAATTCTTTTGTCTTCAATGTCAATCTCATCTTCCTGGTTATAAGTCAATATGAATCCTTCCCTCAATTCAAATTTCCTCATGGCTTCCAACAATCCTTCAATTTCCCTTTTTTTGTTATCCTCATTCAATTCGTAAGCAACCTGTATCGCAATTATTATTCTACTGTCTTCTTTTATAAGGAAATCACATTCTCCATTCTCCCTGAAATAATAGATGTTTTTGTGGGATCTACGGAGTGTTAGGAAGACAAAATTTTCCAGCATCCTGCCCTTATTGGAAGAAAATGAGACAGAGTTGGCATTTGACAGGCCATTATCTATGGAATATACCTTCTTCTCATTGATCATCTGTTTCTTTAACGAGTAATCGAATTTTGGTATGGTGAAAAGAAGATAGCTATCCTCCAGATATGAAACAAATGATATTGGGGTATTGACTGAACCGAACTGGAACATCTTCTTAAGGGAATTATATGAAAACTCTTTTCCAACATTGGACAATAAGTACAGTGCCAATTCATGAAGAGCTTTCGTTTCTCGTATCTTATGCCTGGAAATTATGTCTCTTTGAAGAATATCGGTAAATAATTCCCTCAATATTTCCGGCCTTCCATATTTTATGAAGTCAGGAAAACCTCCTTGTTTGAAGTACCACTCAAAAGAATCAGGAGATGCAATTTCTTTCCTGAAAAGTAATGCTTCACCAAAGGAGAAGGGAAACAGTTCAACATTTATATGTCGTCCTGTCAATCTTGTGCCAAGTTCCTTGCTTAGCATTGAAGCATTTGATCCGGTGATGAATAGATGTTTATGTCTATCCAATCTGGATCGTACAAAGATTTCCCAGCCCTTCACATTCTGTATTTCGTCCAGAAGATAGAATTCAGAAGGTCCATACTCTGTGTGAAACACTTCATCAAGTTTTTCAAAATCACCCGATTCAAAATTAATAAGCCTGGTATCCTCAAAATTAAGATAATAATAATTCGGTAGTTTCTTTAGAATCTGATGCAACAGCGTACTTTTGCCCGATCTTCTTATACCAGATATTATCACAGCATGAGGTAATTCCAGTGGTATACTGCCAAGACCTTCACGCTCCGTGCCATATTCAAAGAATTCAAGATCAGTTTTTTGGTCTATAACTATCTGTCTTAGGGTTTCTTTCAATATCACACCATATCATTACCATACAATGTATAAATATTTTCATTAGTAATGAATACTAATGTTCATTGGTAAAAGAAGATTTGAATTCACCAATCAGTCGCAAGGAATACCAACCATGTAATATCCAGTGAGATCGTGCATGAAGCCAAAGGCACCTCCTCCGCAATTGCCATTGAAGACCTCAGTGGAATCAGGATGAGGACAACCGTCAGGAAA
>JAKAUD010000247.1 GCA_021827885.1 Thermoplasmata archaeon
CCCTTAATGTCAGCGGCCTTGATCAGAGCATCTGCAACATCTCCCGCAAAGATGAAGTCCCTTCTTTGCTCGCCATCACCATAAATGACAGGTGCCTGATTTTTCTTCATTGCCCAGAGGAACTGCGTGGCAAGGTTGGCATATCCTCCCTTTGACAGTTCATGGTAACCGTAAACTGAAAAGAAACGCATTGCAGACACATTGACTCCATGAAGTTTCTGGTAGAGGAGACCAAGCCTCTCAGAGGCAATCCTTCCTTCAGTGTAGAGATCAGTGACATCAGGTATGATGTCTTCCCTGTGCGGTGGTTTTACACCATTGTATATTGATGATGTGGATGAGAAAACCACACCAGAACCATGTTCCTTTGCGTATTCGAGAACGGCGGTCATGCCGGCAACAACCTCTGATACAAGCATCGGGTTGTCCCTGTACATGGGTGATGCAGAGTAAAATCCCAGATGGAATACCGTATCGGCATCCACATCAAGCCTGGAAATAGATTTCGCGTCATCGTTGATAACCTTCAGGTTCTCTGATTCAAATTCTTTCAGGTTCTGGTTTGACCCAGTGTGGAGATTATCTATTACTATTACCTCATTGTCATTAACAAGTTTTTCCACCAGGTTCGTCCCTATGAAACCGGCTCCGCCGGTCACTATAACTGTCTTGTTTTTCATACAGTGAGGAGAGTGAAAGGAATATAATAAATAATTCTCGCTTGGACTGCCTCTTCAACGTAGCAAAAACATTGCCGGTAAGGAAAGTGCCTCATCAGCATGAATGTTAAAGGACAACTGCTGAAAATTTATAGATGGATACTGAGGAATCCCTCCATGCGTTGGAACTGAGCCCTGCCTTCTCACAGGTAGCCTCAAGAAATTCAAGAGGGCCAAAACCATTCTCCGTGGCAACCTGTGGAAGCAGTACGCCTGAAGTCACAGGGCTCACAACCATCAGCCCTTCCTTGCCTATCTTAAGATTCTGAATATCCTTGGACTTCATGGGCTCCAAGGGGCCGAGTACCGTGATCTCCACCTCAATGTTATCCAGCTCAGATTTTGATACCGACCTGAATCTTGGATCTTCCGAGGCAGCCAGAACCGCAGCCCGCCTTGTGGCATCCCAGATCTCAAATGTGGGATATATGTAGCCAATGCATCCCCTGAGTTCCCCCCTGTTCTTCAGCGTTACAAATACTCCTGCTTTCTTTTTCAGAACTGGGTCATCGATCCGTGGATGGTATACCATGCCGGAGAGATTCGACCTGATGGCAGTTATGGCTATGTCTCTGAGTTTGACTCCGTCAACCTCACCTAGGTTTTCAAGAAACTCCTCGGATACATCACCCTGCATGTTCATAGAATCACATGCGGATTGGTTTAATCTACTTTACCGATTGACAGATTGTCAGTATTCACCTGCGGTCTTATTTTTATTTAAGTTGAAATTCATAAAATCCAGCTGAGACCAATCCTTAAAAGCCAGTATTGCTTATTTATCAAATATGCAGAATGATCGATCTCCCTCCGTAAGTGGCGCATTCTATCCCTCAGACCCGGAACAGTTGCGAGATTCAATAAACTCAATGATATCCCTGGTTCAAGATCAGATTTCAGTTGACCCGGAAAAACTGATAGGTGTTGTTGTTCCCCATGCAGGTTACGTCTATTCCGGCCAGACGGCAGCATATGCATATTCCCTTTTGAAAAACTCTTCTGTAGGAGACTTTGTAATCATAGGACCAAACCATTCATCCTATCCACCTGATACTTCTATTTATCCGGGAGGTGCATGGATAACTCCCCTTGGAAGATGCCCGGTCAATGCCAATGAGGCAGAAGAAATAAGAAACTTAGTCCGGGGATCAAAACTGGATGAGAAGGCGCACAGGAAAGAGCACTCCGTTGAAGTTCAGCTTCCTTTTCTTCAATACATGTTTGATGGAAATTTTACCTTCGTGCCAATCATAATGGGAGACCAGAGGCTGGAAATGGCCACATATCTGTCGGATGGCCTCTCATCTCTTGGGAAGCTCCCCATGATAATTGCGTCTTCAGACCTGACACATTATGAGCCGCTTGAAACCGCCAGAAGAAAGGACAGGATGCTTCTTGATGCAGTTGAATCACTTGATCTTCACAGATTCTACCGAACGCTTGAACAGAATGTCATCACTGCATGCGGTTATGGCGCCATTGCCACCCTGATGTCGGTAACTGCGAAACTTGGCGGCAGGATGCATGTCCTGAACTACTCAACATCCTATGAGACGTCCGGAGAGAGCTACAGCGTTGTGGGTTATTCTGCCATTGCGGCTTATCTGAAATAGTGGAATGTGTCAACATGAAAAAGGCAAGCCTTTACAGGAAAAATGTAGATGGGACCATTACCTGCACAGCATGCAGGAGATACTGCAAACTCCATCCTGGCCAGACCGGATTCTGTGGCGTGCGAACATTCCGCGGAGAGGACCTGTTTCTTGATGTATACGGTCTCCCCTACGCCATAAACATCGACCCCATAGAGAAAAAACCTGTACTCCATGCATATCCGAATTCACGTATCTATTCATTTGGCACATCAGGATGCGACTTTGCTTGCAAATTCTGCCAGAACTATGACATGAGCCAGAGAAGGGAAATGATCGGCATAGAAATGGGACCTGATGAAATAATCAGGGATGCTTTGAAGAAGGGATGTGCAGGCATAGCATATACCTATAATGAGCCAACCATATTCACCGAATTTGCACACGATGTTGGTATGATGGCCCACAGAAATGGCCTCTTCAATATATATGTGACAAATGGTTATGAAACACCTGAATCCATGGGCATGATCTCGGAGTTCCTGGACTTTGCCACCGTGGATTTCAAAGGGAATGCCTCTGTGGACTTCTACAGGAGGTTCATGTCGGTCCCTGATCCATCCTTCATATATGATACAATTCGTCTCTTCCGAGATGCAGGGATTCATGTGGAAATCACAGACCTTGTCGTCCCCGAGGTTGGGGATGACCTGGAACTGGCGGCAGAGATGATCCGTAAAGTAATGGAAATCCTGGGTGATGAAGTACCAATAAGTTTCCTCAGGTACCATCCTGATTACAAGATGGCTATCCCTCCGACCCCTGTTGAGACACTCATGAGGCATTACAGGATGGCGAAGGAACTGGGTGTGAAGTATGCTTACGTCGGGAACGTCCCCGTCATCCATCAGCAAAACACCGACTGTCCCAATTGTGGAGAAATGATCATCAAGAGGGATTTCATGAAAACCATATGGGTTCACCTCACAGCTGACGGAAAATGCCCTGTTTGCAATACACCAATACCTGTGGTTGTTGGGAAGTATCATCCAGTGAGACTACCAGCAGTTTCTCATGGGGGAGTTTCCTGATAAATCACGTTTTAAGGCATTTGGCCGATTCACAGTCCTGATTTAGTATATTGTCAGGAAACAAGGTTGAGAAAGTTGCCAAGTACTGTAACCACTATTCCAAGAACGAACATTGTCATAATCCAGAAAACATAATTTCCATGGACCGATTTGGCAATTCCTGCCCCCAGAAGGGCCATCGCTCCATCTGCCAGGTATATGGCAACGAGACCATGTGAGGGGAATAAAATGGCAAGGGTGAGGGGAAGCATTGCTCCAGTAAAGCCGCTTATTATTGACGCTCCAGTGCCAAGTACAGATTCCACCAGTATGTCCTTTCCAATCTTACTCTTAATAAGATAACCGGGTGATCTCAGCATCAACTGCCTGGAACTTCGCGATATTTCTCCACGCAGCCTTGAATATTCAGCAATGAAAAAGCTGAAGCCTCCCACGAAAGCCGATCCGAATGCCACCCTGAATGCCAGGCCAATCCCTGAAAAATTGCCGTCGATCACAGTCCTGGAAATGAGCATAAGTGTGGTAATAATGCCATCTGAGAGACCCAGGGTGAGAGGGAAAATTATACTTGACTTATTCATCTCTTCTTATGCTTTCTATGATTCTCTTTCCCACCACAATCTCGTCCACAGAATGAATTACTGATCCAGTTTCTTCGATTGAATTTATCAGCTCGGAGAAATCAATGCCGTTTCCTTCAACAGTTATGATGGTGCCCATGGTCTCCATATCCATCTCTGTAACACTGACATTCACTGCTTCAACTCCCTGCACCTTCTCTACTGCTGAGGCAAGTTCAAGAAGCGTGGGGCGGTTAAGCGCCTTGTCTACATCCAGAATTACTCTTCTTACGGTCATTGGCAAAGCCTCCCAAAACTGCGGATTTTACTCACCGAATTCCATCCTTCATCAAGGTATGTTTTCGCGAATAACTCTAAAATTGGGAGACCTATTTCCATTTTTTCTATCCGGGTATTAAGGTAACTCCTAACACATTGTCGTGACACTTTTATCTCTTTGTTTTCCATATTTATCTTTTATTATTAATTCTTTTGGAAATCCATTCCTTCTGGCGGGAACTATTCATGCTGGATTAATATTAACACGACAGTGGTTACCGACTGCCACTGAGATCGCTGCCTGACAGTTTTCTCATGGCTGTTTTTATTCTTCCCGAGTACCGAGATAGATCAGCAATAATGACAATGACAAAAATGCTGAATATTATAGTTACACCGAAGAATGCACCAAGCAGGGTTCTTGTTTCAGACAGACTCTGCGACATACCGGACACGGAAATCAGAATATACATCACAGCAGCAATGGATATCCCATATATCAGGACCAGAGTGTGTATTAACCCTGAGACGAACCTCACCCTTTCGAGATCTATGGACGGCTGTAGAGCCTTCTTCATTGAACCGTATAATTTTTCAATATCATCTCCGGACCTGCGGGCTGCACCCGTAACGGATTCCACAACCCCGCTTTCCCCCTTATCAGCAGAGTTCACGAGCCTCTCAGCAGCCTGACTGGCATTGCTGGAGACGAAGAAATTCAGGAGTTCTCGCATGAAGGACAGATTAAGTACGCTTTCAATCTCATCGACTTTAGATTCAAGTTCTGCTACGTAATCTCTGAAGCCATTTCTAACAGCTATTGAGACAAGCACCGTTGCAATAAGCACGGTTGTGGGAATCAGGTAGAGGATTAGATTCATCTCGAAAAGGTAAAGATGGCTCGTACTTAAAATATTTTCACATTGTTAAAATCTGTTTCCGAAAAAAAACGTCCGGGAAATTATTCTCTGGCAAATGTAAAGTGTCGGATCTCTTCCAGCATTGAGATACCTTCCGTCGTTATTTTGTATTTCTGTTTTGCACCGCCATTGTCCGAGATTTCAAGTAGCTTGTTGTCCAGCAGTTCATTGACAGCGCGGAGAGCAGACCTGTAGTTCAGATTGCACTTGTATATTATCTTTGTAATCCCCAGATCCCCGTATGTTCTTGCCAGCGAAAGAATATCGTGCATGATCATGGTGTGGTCTCTCCGGTGCCTCATTGCTATTTCGTCTTTCATGGATATTTCCGATTCTGTATCCTCATGCTCATGCTTCTTTGTTATTGGCTTTGGAATTTCCGCAATAACTGAACTTTTGCTGTTTATACCGTCATAGGAAATTCTTACTATTTTATCATCATTCGCAAGAACCACCGCCTTTATGACCGGAACGGAGAACATTCCAGAAAGGAAGTTCTCATATGGAGTCACGGTCGATCCGGATATGGCAAATTTTCTGCTGAGCGAGAGATCTTTTGTCCTGAGATGCAGAAGAACGATGGCCTCCATTCTCTCCTGTTTTGTTCCTGTAAGAACTGCAATCGGGATAATCTCTGAACGATCATGTGCGGAGACGAGAGCATAGTCAAACTGGTGAATGATCTTGCTTGATCCCATGATGCTGAAATTCGTTTCCAGTTCCCAGTCATCCAAATTAAACATGATTTCATCGGAACTGATTGGCGCCTTCCTCTTTGATGAAAATTCAGCTACTTCCAATTCAACACCTTCCGTTTTTCGTACTTAGATTGTATCTTTTCACCGATATATATACATTTTGTATCGACGCCGAATTTAGCAATGTCAGAC
>JAKAUD010000221.1 GCA_021827885.1 Thermoplasmata archaeon
CTTATCTTCCCCAACATCAATTCCTACAACAGTGCTGTTCATGCTTTTTCTATTCCTTTTCATCCTATACATTTATCCACTCCTTCGCTGCTCCAAAGGCTGACTAGGAGCAGCGAGAAAGGGCTGACCGTGTAGGAATTTTACTATTCAGTCAGACCAATCTTGAGTTTTCCCTTAAAGATTTTTACCGAGACGGAAGTCTCCAAATCAAAAGAGATAACACTCAAAAGGATTGATACTCTAATAGTTGGTATCTACTTGCCCTCAATTAACAACTTTCTTAGACTTCTAAAGTTTCTTAGTGCATTAACTCTATCGACACGTCAGAAATATCCCTTACAACTCTAGCTGGAACCCCAAATACCAGCTTATTATTTTCGATATTTCTAGTTACAACAGATCCCGCACCAATAAGAACATTGTTTCCTATAGAAATGTCCTCAATAATGATTGAGCCTGAGCCAATCCAACAACCTTCTCCAATTGAAACACCCCCTGCAATGTTAACTCCAGTTGAGATTGTTGTGTAGCCTCCAATAGAAACATCATGTCCGATAGTTGCATTCATGTCTATTAGAATGAATTTTCCAAGTTTAACATTCGTCATGATTCCCGCACCAGTTTGTATCAGGGTGCCATATCCAACTGAAACGTAATCGCTTATACTCGACAAGGGATGAATGAGCGAATTGAAGTTGAATCTGTTGGAAATGAATCTTTCTAAGATGTCTTTCCTGTTTGGTCTCCCTAGGCCATTTAAGAGAATGGTCTTTTTCCTGCTTAAATGTTCAGTTTCTGATTCGGTTATGACTGGAAGTTTGTTTATTTGTTTTCCCTTCTCATTCTCCAAACCTACGAACCCTCTGACAATAGTCTGTGGGTATGCCTTTCTGGCAATAGACAGAACCTGTCTAGCCTGACCTCCTGCTCCCACAATGTAGTATTCTCCCATCTTACTTCTATCTTAATGCAATATATATACTTCGCATGAGAGTCAAATATTATTCCTTATTTGTAATTCATTATCAGATTAAAGGCAAAACACTGATCAGTATCTCCGAGTTGAGTAAATCTTAAGGACAGCTTCGGCTATCAATGTTGAGAGAAACGGAAAGGATAGCTATCCACAAACAAGAGCGAATCATTCCTGTCTGCGGTTTCTTTCCTTTCTCTCCTCGTTGTCCACAATAGTTGTGCACGCATCGCTCAGCTCTATTAGAAATTTCTTGAAACTCACCTCCTTGTTGTAGAAGATATACCACATCGCCTCTATGAGCTGCTCGTATGCGAACAGGAAATATCGCACCTCTATCGCCTTGGATTTTGTCTTGATTCTGCACTCGTCCTGTACCCTGAACATAGTCTCAATTCTACATCGTATTTTGTATTGAGCTATGATGGAATCTAGATCCACCTTTTCCATATTCGTCGCGAACACCCAGTCGTAGTACTCCTGAGTTTTTCTGTCGAATATCTTCCTGAGGAATGCCAGTTTTGTGTCTCCTGTTATTTTCTTGTTGTCTGAATAGAAGGAGAATTCATAGACCATCACCTTCTTCTCTCCGAACTGCATAGATTCAAGCTCCCTCCTATCCATCTCCCTCTTGGGAACGAATATTAGGTACGGATAGGGAGCTATACTCAACCTCATAATCAAATCCTTAGAATAGAGCCCTCTGTCAAATAGCAGCAGATCGATGCTCGGAACAACTGTTTTGACGGTCTCGAGAATGGACATGACTTCGGCAGGCATTATGTTGCCAGCAGGTGATGGAATGGAGATGATGGGCAGCCTCATCTCCCTGTTGACGATGCTAGCGGTGAGATATGAATACATACCGGTAGCTCCGTTCTCCCCAGTCCACCCGTGAATCCACTTATCGTCAACTTCACCGTAGAAATCTTCTGTAGTGTAGTCAAAAGCAATTATGCACCTCTTCTCTTTAATCCCAGATGGTCTGGAAATCACTGAAATCCCGGAGAAGAGGGAATTCTTCATCGAGGATGGGAAGGAATCCTCTATTGCAAGGTACGGGGAATCGGATCTGTTGCTCACTGTTTCCAGACAGGTGTTAGCTACGGCAGCCTTCAGAAGGTCTCTGTTGTAGTGGAAGCCGCTGAGATTGGTGGAGTGGTGACTGAGACCGAGAGGCTCGTTGGTGAACCTCTCCAATGCTGATAGTGATGTCAGCAGCCTCGAGACGTTTATCAAATGACTACGAGGTATACTGTCCTACCGAGGAGCTGCTTTGGGCAATCAACCTTTGCGGATGTGCCGAACTTCGTGACGGTCTTGATGAAGAAACCCTGGATGTTCTCTACTTCCAATCTCGTGGCAGCCTTCATTGATACCCTATTCTTGAGATATCTTCATAATATATCGAGTTCATGAGTAAAGGTTTCCGTAGCTGGGATAATATATAGGAATAACATCACTCAGGGTTCAAATAATTGCTTTCGGAGATATTGCAGATAGTGAAATACCTAAATAGCTGTGTAGCTTGCTATCTTGAATGGATAAGAGGGTACTCATAACAGGAATAACTGGACAGGATGGCTCTTTTCTTGCAAAGCAGTTGACTGATCAAGGTTTTGAGGTCTTTGGAACATACAGGAGAGTTAGTTCTCCGAATTTTTGGAGACTTGCTTATTTGGGTATAGAGAATTCCATTCGACTCGTACCGTGCGACATTTTGGACGCTTCATCTGTCTTTCGGGTTATTAAATCTATTAAACCTAAATACATCTATAATCTGGCTGCACAAAGTCAGGTACTGGCAAGTTTCGATTCTCCATTAATCACTAGCCAAATTACTGGGATTTCAGTAACTAACTTTCTAGAGGGCATCTTGAGGTTAGACAAATCTATAAGATTTTACAATGCTGCAACAAGTGAACTATATGGTAATATTGGAAATTCTGGGAGTTTCGATGAGGAATCTCCTATGAAACCATCAAGTCCCTACGCGGTTTCAAAACTCTATGCCTATTGGATGGTGAAAGTATATAGAGAATCATACGGGCTTTATGCCGTTAATGGAATTTTATTCAATCACGAATCAGAAATCCGGGGATTAGAATTCGTTACAAGAAAAATATCCAACGAGGTGGCAAAGATCAAGCTGGGGCTATCAAATAAGATCGTACTTGGAAACGTTGAGACTTATAGAGATTGGGGTCATGCGCCGGATTACACTTTGGCTATGCAGATGATGATGCACAGTGACCAAGCAGACGACTTCGTAGTTGCCTCGAACAAGACACATCAAGTAAAGGAATTCCTAAAGCAGGCATTCGAATATGTCGACCTCGATTATACCGATTACCTACAGATCTCATCAAAGTTTAGGAGACCTACAGACGTTGACTACCTGAGAGGAAGTCATGATAAAATTACCAAATTGCTTGGGTGGAAGCCGAAGACTGTTTTTTCAGAAATAGTAAAACTTATGGTAAACGCAGACATGGAAAGATGGAAGAACCTCAAGGCAGGGCATATTGTTCCCACCGATGCTTTGTTCTATGACGAGAACAAGTTCGACATTTTTAGCGCGGAAGGGGTACTATGATTCCTATTTATAAACCCTTGATTGAGGATGAAGAAATTGTAGCAGTTCTAAATGCCTTAAGGTCGGGGTGGGTTAGCTCCAAAGGGAAGGAATTGCTCGAGTTTGAAAAAAAGTTCTCCGAATATGTCGGAAGAAGATATGGAGTCTCCACTTCGAGTGGAACAACTGCCCTTCATTTAGCCTTGGCTGCCCTAGGAATTGGAAAAGGAGCAGAAGTAATAGTCCCGGACTTCACTTTTGTATCCCCTGTTAACGCCGTTATTTATCAAAACGCTACACCTGTATTGGTTGATGCGGAATATGAGACTTGGGGGGTAAACCCGGATATAATAAAGAAAGCCATATCAGAAAAGACGAAGGCCGTCATTGTCGCAAATATGTATGGAAATTCTGCAAAAATAGATGAAATAAGGGAAATAGCTGAAGATAAGAAAATATTTTTGATCGAAGACTGCGCAGAATCCATTGGAACTAAATACAAGGGGAGAATTGTAGGCACAAGTGGTATTGTAAGCTGTTTCTCTTTCTACGGAAACAAGGTCATTACAACCGGAGAAGGCGGTATGTGCCTGACTGATGACAAAGAAATTAGGGAAAGACTGATGACCTTACGTGATCATGGCATGAAACCTGAAAGGAGATACTGGCACGATCAAGTCGGATTCAATTATAGGATGACTAACATGCAAGCTGCTCTGGGGATTGCCCAACTTAGGAAGATTAAGAGAATCATACAAATGAAGAGAAGAATTGCCAAAATCTACCAAGAAAACCTTTCCGACAAACTAGAAACACAAGCGGATCCGCCAGACCAGAAATCTGTGTTTTGGCTTTACTCAATCTTGGCTAGAAATAAAAGAATTCGAGAGAAAATTGTGAATGAGCTTTGGAAGCGCGAGATAGAATCGAGAAACTTTTTTTATCCAGTTCATATTATGCCACCCTACAGGGACTTCTCCTACGTTCGAGGTAAGCGGGTAGTGAGCAGTGATATCTCTAAAAGGGGGCTCAATCTTCCTAGTTATCCTAAGATTTCAGACGAAGAGTTGGATCTGATAATTAAGACAATAAATAGGGTGGTACAATCCAACTTGGAGTAATTCTACATGATTCAGGGGAAAACAATAGATTTTTTGTTCTTGGTGTCGCGTCCACCAATAATGAACAGTGGGTACGTAATCAAGCACGCTATTCTGCTCGCTGAGGGAGTCAAGGAGAAAGGGTATTCGGCCGCACTGCTTGTTCTTCCACAGTCGGAGATCAAGATTTCCTTAATTAGAACGAAACGGAGAGCTATGCCGTTTGGTCTGTTTTTCTTCTCTTTCCTGTTTAGCTCGCTTTTTCTATCTTCAGTCGGGAATTACTTATTTCAAGTTCTTAATGGGAAATTAAACAAGAATGCCTTTAAGTTCAAGGTACAAAGTGGAATCAAAGTCTATTTCGCAAAAACAAAGTATTTGTCATTTTCTAAGAGAGTCGTATGTAACGACTGGGGGTCTGCTTATTATCTATTAAATAGAATAGATACTAAGAAAGGTTATTTTATTGTCTACCATTCTAACGAGAACGACATTGTAACCCTAGCTGACGTAGTAACATCTACATACAGTCGTGGGTTTAATATTATAGCCGGAAATGAGGCCACAAGAAAGAAGTTTAATCTCGATAGAAGGTGTGCGGTCACCGTTGCCCTAGACGTGAATAAGATATCGTCTAGAAGTGGAGATGGTAGGAAAGCAAATACTATTCTAATCCCCCTAAGAAGAAATACAAACAAAGGTGCCGAGTATGCAATAGAAGCTATTTATTTGATTCTGAAAAAGAGGAGCGACGTTACGATTTTCACTTTTGGGGATTACAAGACTGTGCCCTCTGCTAATAGTAACTGGGTGCATCTCGGGGCGGTTACAGACGAAGTATTAGTAGATCTGTTCAAGAAAGTTGAAATCTTCGTTTCACCCTCAATTGAAGATGGGGTTCCAGGAATAGCATTAGAAGCAATGGCTAACGGATGTGCAGTCATTTCAACTGACGTAAGTGGGGCCAGAGAGTTAATAGAAGAAGGCGTAAACGGAATGATTATACCAACTAGGGACTATATCTCAATCGTTAACAGCGTCGTGTTTTTATTGACGCACAGGGAGGTCATGACAAAATTTCAGAGTAACGCGAATGCGGTCCTAGACAAATTTTCAAAGAAGAATATGGTCGAAACATTCTTATCGGCGGTAAATTATTATGAGAGTTCTTCAGATCAAGGCCAAGGAAGAAGTTCATAGGTGTTTTTCTTTGTTTGCCAAATACAGATTTGTTGGTTTATCTTGTTAGAAACTGGAACGTAAATAAACTGTTTCAACTGTAAGAGAGTGCAGGCATGTAGAATTCCAAGTCAGCCCTTCCCTTGCTACATAGCTATCCAAACCTCCCTAATGAACTCTCCTTTGGACCGGTCCCTGATTGACTTTCTCTGCATTACCCGT